>JAJQFB010000037.1:3079-22030 GCA_021201395.1 Clostridiales bacterium
CCGTTTCCTCCGTTGCTTTCACGGTAGAGGGTGTTTTCGGCGGCAGAAACGTAACCTTTACAAGCGACACTGAGGGGGCAAAAATTTATTACTCCTCGGAAACCTACATACTGACTACAGATGATACCTGTGTTTCAAACGGAGAAACGGTTCTCTTTGAGGACTTCTACGGCACTATCTATGCAAGAGCCTACTATAACGGAAGCTGGAGCGATGTTTCACGGCTTATTTTGAAAATCCCCGTTGTTGACGCTCCTGAGGTGACCGTAAGCGGAACCACCGTAAGAATAGCCTCCGGCACTCCCTCAAGCTTTATTTGCTATACCACCGACGGAACAGAGCCTGTTATAGAGCCCGACGGAACTGTAACAAACGGCACATGGCTTAAGGTAAACGGAGCAAGAACCAACAGCGGAGCAATTACGGCCTCTCCCGGAAGTACGGTTAAGGCGGTCGCCGCAAGAAGCTGCTTCACAACAAGTGTTTCCGCCTCTGTATATGTTCCCGTTTCCTCCGTTGCTTTCACGGTAGAGGGTGTTTTCGGCGGCAGAAACGTAACTTTCGAAAGCGAAACCGAGGGGGCGAAAATATATTATTCGTCAACAACCTCAACGCTTACTACATCAGACACCTGTGTGGAAAACGGCGAAACCGTTCTCTTTGAAGATTTCTACGGAACTATATATGCAAGAGCCTATTATAACGGTAAGTGGAGCGATGTGGCACGGCTTATACTCCAAATACCCACCATAAACGACCCCACCATAACATATTCCGACGGAAAAGCCACAATAAGAACCACCACCCCAAGCTGCTATATATACTACACAACCGACGGAACAACCCCCTCAATAACAAACGGAACGAAGCTATGTTCAAACTCCTACGGCCAGATAATGTTATCAAGCGGCAAAACCCTAAAAGCAATAGCCGTGAGAAGCTGCTTTACAAACAGCAATGTAGTTACCTATTATTCTTAAGGAACCGCTGATTAATTAGCTCATCGCATCTTAGGCACTGCTTTTTCCGATTGCGGCGTCAGTCGCTTTCAGCGTAGGCTCCGGCTGCGCCCTCAAATGCCTTCCTCACACTCGAAAAAATCTGCGGCAAATCTGCTTCGGCGAATTAATCATCGCTTCCTTAGGTTATAATATTTTCCTCTGTACTTACATATAATATTAATATCAGGTGCCTCAGGGTGATTTTTACGGAAAGAATGTATGATATAAGGCGGAAAGAGGTTATAAATATGAGAGACGGCTCCCGTTTGGGCTTTGTAAGCGACGTTATTTTGGACGAAAAAAGCGGCAGAATAAACACACTTATCGTGCCTGCCCCGTCAAAGCTTTTCGGCCTTTTCGGAAGCGAAAGGGAGTATAAAATAAACTGGGACGAAATCAAGGTTATGGGGGCGGATTATCTCCTGATAGACACGGATACCGAAAGACTTACAAGCAAAAAATAAAGAAACAGCCAAAACTCGCAAGCATAAGTTTTGGCTGTATTTTTATTTTTTTAGCCCTACAAGCTCAAGCATTTTTGAATGTTCTTCTACATCTTTGCTGTCGCCTGCCAAATTATACCTCGGCTATATTCTCAAATACTTTTGTTCTTATTTTACCTCAGCATACAGACGGCCTGTTATGAATTTATCGTCCGGCTTAATAATAGATTTTGAATTTTTAAGTATTAATGAGTGTTCCGAAATATTGTATCTGCTTAATATTACAAATTATAAAAATAATATTCACCAAATTCGTTATCAATCAGAAACATCTTTCACTGTGCCGAACAGTTTTCATTTACCCCATTATAAAAAATATCAGTTATATCCGAAACTTCGCCGGTATCACGGTTGTAATTGCAAATATTATATTCTCTTAACACATCATCGGAAACCGAATCAATAGATTTTTCAAAATATATACAGTTTTTATCTCCGCCGAAAATTTCTATATAATTTATATCGTTTCCGGTTGTAATAACATTTCCGGATTCATCATGTATCATATAATTGTATAGCAATAAATCACCGACTGTTTTAAAATCATTTACATTTTTGTCTGCAAGCTCGATTTTATTAAAATCAGGATCTGCTTTATAGAGATTATAGTTTCCGGCAAACTCTCCGTTCTTGTTAAAAGCAGCCGAATTATAATATGATTTATCGTTAAGCATATATACTCCGAAATTCTCATCCTTACTTGAAAGAACCGTGGCATCAGTTACATAAACGTTCACTGTTCCGTCAAAATCAACCTTCCAAAGCTCTCCCGTTTCGGGATGTATGTAATATATATACCTGCCGCTGACCATAAAATCTGTTATATCCCACATTTTTATTTCTTTAACGGGTAAATCAACTATACTAGACGCCTTGAACATTTACAGCAGCTTAAACCGAGTTGCGGCTAAGATGCTTTGGTTAAGCTATTCTGACTGTAAATCTCACCGATGTTTAGTATAATAAATGGTGTTTGTCAATACTTAAAACATTTGAAATAGGAAATAAAAAATGTTCATTGGGAATCGAAAAGACATTCGACGGGCGTAGACCCGGTTTTGCTATAGGCAAAACTTCTGAAACAAAAAAGAGGCATAACATATGTATGAATGCGGAAAAACATCTTGAAACCATTATGAACATTTAAAAAAATTTGGCTTATATAAAAATATGTAATATATAACTTTTCGTGCGTTTGTCCCGGATTTTTTAAATCCGCTATTGACAATTCGGGGAGGATATGCTAATATATTTAAAAATATCAGATAATTATTGGGCAGTGATTAGGACACAAGCCTTGTGTATAAAATGCTTTCAGAGAGAGACCGGAGGGTGAAAGGTCTTGCATTTGCACTGAGGAAGCTGCAGCCTATGAGCCTAAGCGTGTGTTTCCTGCGTTAAAGGAGTTTGAGGCAGCCGAAAGGAAAAGCTTCGGCTGTGAATTAAGGTGGTAACACGGGTATACTCGTCCTTTGGGTGAGTATACCCTTTTTTAATCCTTATTCAAGACAATTACAAATTAAAAATTAAAAATTATTCGGAGGTAATTAAAAAATGGAAAATGTTTATGACGTATTAAAGGAAAGAGGCTTTATAGAGGCTTCCACCCACGAGGAAGCGGTAAGAGAGCTTTTGGGAAAGGAAAAGGTAACATTTTATATAGGCTTTGACCCTACGGCGGACAGCCTGACAGCCGGCCACTTCCTAACCGTTATGGCAATGAGCCATATGCAGAGAGCAGGCCACAGACCCATAGCCCTTGTAGGCGACGGAACAGGCAGAATCGGCGACCCCTCAGGCAGAACGGATATGAGGAAGATGATGACAGATGAGCAGATTGACCACAACTGCGAGTGCTTCAAGAAGCAGCTTTCAAGGTTTATCGATTTTTCCGAGGGAAAGGCCCTTATGGTAAACAATGCGGACTGGCTTACAAACCTTAATTACATTGAATTTATAAGGGATATAGGTGTTCATTTTTCCATAAACAGAATGCTGACGGCGGACTGTTACAAGACGAGAATGGAAAAGGGGCTTACCTTCCTTGAATTTAACTATATGGTTATGCAGAGCTATGACTTCCTTGAGCTTAACCGCCGCTACGGCTGTAAGATGCAGCTCGGGGGAAGCGACCAGTGGAGCAACATTATAGGCGGCGTAGAGCTTATAAGACGCTGTGACGGCAAGGACGCCTACGGCCTGACCTTTAAGCTTCTTACAAATTCACAGGGTGTTAAAATGGGCAAAACCGTAGCCGGAGCCGTATGGCTTGACCCGAAAAAGACTACCCCATACGATTTTTACCAGTACTGGAGAAACGTGGATGACGCCGATGTTGAGAAGTGTTTAGGCCTTTTAACCTACCTTCCCATGGACGAGGTAAGACGTTTAGGCCGCTTAGAGGGAGCCGAAATAAACAAGGCCAAAGAGGTTCTTGCCTATGAGCTTACAAAGATTGTTCACGGCGAAGAAGAGGCGCAAAGAGCCCAAAGTGCCGCAAGGAGCCTTTTCGGCGGTGCAAAGAAGGATGAAAACACACCCTCAACTACTATCGATAAAGCAGAGCTTGAAAAGGGAATTACTGTTATAGAGGCTCTCGAAAAGGCAAAGCTTATTTCCACAAGAAGCGAAGGCAGACGTCTCATACAGCAGGGCGGTGTTAAAATAAACGATAAAAAGGCCGAAAGCTTCGATCAACTTATAACAGACGCCGACTTAAAGGACGGAATTATTCTTATTCAAAAGGGCAAAAAGGTATTCCATCAGTTAAAGGTTTGATGATATGGATAGATATGAAGTGAAAAATATATACGGCTGCAAAGGGGAGCTGACGGTTCAGGTTCCCGGGTCTAAGAGCATAACAAACAGGGCTTTGCTTATTGCTGCCCTTGCAGAGGGTGAGAGCCTTTTGGACGGCATACTTTTCAGCGACGACTCAAGGCATTTTATGGCCTGTATCGACGCCCTCGGTATAAAAACGAGAATAAACGAAAGGGAAGCTTCCGCAAAAATTTCAGGCACAGGAGGAAAGCTTCCCCTTAAAAAGGCCGAAATAAATGTTGGAAGCGCAGGCACGGCAGCCCGTTTCCTGACCGCCTTTTTGGCTATGACAGAGGGAACCTTTCACATAACTTCCTCTGAGCAGATGAAAAAAAGGCCTATGAAGCCCCTGCTTGACAGCCTTTCAAGCTTAGGCACAGAGATAGAGTACGACGAAAAAGAAGGCTTCTTTCCCTTTACAATAAAGGGAAAAGCCTCCAAAAGAGGGGATGTTGAAATAGACATAGACAAAAGCAGCCAGTTTTTAAGCGCTTTCCTTATTTCCTCAACACTTTTCGGCGAGGGTATAAATATTCACGTCAAGGGCACCCACGGTATGAACTATATAAACATCACCACCAAAATGATGGAGGACTTCGACGTTTCCGTAAAAAAGCCCGAACCGTCTCTCTACGTTGTTGAGGGAGGAAGCAAATATAAGGGCAGGTTCTACAGAATTGAGGCCGATGTTTCAGCAGCCTGCTACTTTTACGCTGTAGCGGCGATTTTGGGCATAACCGTAACGGTTAAAAATGTTTTTTACAACTCTGTGCAGGGGGATATAGGTTTTATTAAGGTTCTTGAAAAAATGGGCTGTAGGGTGTGCGAAACTGAAATCGGCATTTCCGTAACAGGATCCGAGGGCGGCCGCCTTAAGGGTATCGATGCAGACCTGAGCGGCTTTTCTGATCAAGCCCTGACCCTTGCCGCCATAGCCCCCTACTGCGAAGGTGAGGTCATTATAAGGGGAATCGGCCACATAAGAGGGCAGGAGTGCGACAGAATAGCCGCAATTATAAACAATCTTTCCGCAATGGGAATAACCGCCGAGGATTTGGGGGACGGCGTTAAAATTACCCCCGGAAAGGTAAAGCCTGCGGAAATCGAAACCTATGACGACCACAGAGTGGCTATGGCCTTTGCCGTAACGGGCTTAAGAGCCGACGGAATTGTTATAAAAGACCCTCTCTGCTGCCGAAAAACCTTTGAAAACTATTTCGGCGTTTTCGACGGCATTGTAAAAGCTCTTAAAGCCTGAGATTTTTATGCGGGAAGATATATTGAAAAAAATATTCGGAAATTCCCTAAGGAAACGATGATTAATTTGCCGAAGCAGATTTGCCGCAGATTTTTTCGGGTGCAAGGAAAGCACTTGAGGGCGCAGCCGGAGCCTACGCTGAAAATGCATGGCGAAGCAATCGGAAAAATCGGCGGTGAAGCTGCGATGAGCTAATTAATCAGCGGTTCCCTAGATATAAATGACAAAAACCGAATCCGCTGCGATTCGGTTTTTTGCTGATAATTATATTTTTTCCAATAATTCTGAAGGCTCAAGAGCTTGGACTGAAAATTCAAGAAAATCTTTTTGTTTCGTGTTATTATATATTTACATTTAATTTTTTCGGCACAAACAGCTAAAAAACAATCTTCAAAATCTTTAGGGAAACGATGATTAATTCGCCGAAGCAGATTCGCCGCTGATTTTTTCGAGGGCAAGGAAAGTACTCGCCGGCATAGTCGGAGCCTCAGAAGTTTTGCCGCAGGCAAAACCGGCTCTGCCGCCCGATGTCTTTCGGGTTCTCTATGTCAAGAGTGCTTGACGCTGCAATCGGAAAAAGCAACGGTGAAGATGCGATGAGCTAATTAATCATCGTTTCCCTAAAGGACTTTTGTCTTTTATGCTTTGTGTTCCCGACAGTTGGAAATTTACATTGAAAGGCTTAAAAGCTATGGCAAAAGATGTGGTTGACAGTATGACAACAACCTTAAAAGAGCTTGAGGATCGCGGCTATGTCAAACGGTGCCGCAACAGAAATGCAGAAGGACAATTAGCCGATACGGAGTACATAATTTACGAAAAGCCTGCCGATAATAATAAAACGAAGCCGCCGCAAAACAGTCTTTCCTGCCTGTTTTACGGCGGTCCCGAATTATTTGTAAAATAACATTAATTAACGGAATAATTTATATATACATAAAAAGTCAGAGGTATTATTCCTTTTCAAGATAGGAATAAACTACAGCCGCCAAAGCACCGCCGATTAAGGGAGCGAGGATAAATATCCAAAGCTGCGAAAGAGCGTCTCCCCCTGCAAATACAGCCGGCATAAGGCTTCTCGCCGGGTTTACGGAGGTGCCTGTAAGGTGGATACCCAAAATATGTACAAGAGTTAAGGTTAAGCCTATAACAACACCCGAAACGGCGCCGTTTTCCGTCTTGCTTGTCACACCTATAATTGCGAGTACAAAAACGAAAGTAAGAACTACCTCAACAAGAAAAGCACCGCCTACAGAACCGCTTTCCCATACAGCCTGAATCCGGTTAGCCCCGAAGCTGCAGTCAAGGCCGAAAACTATGCCCAAAATCACACAGCCCACAGCCGCCCCAATACACTGGGCGATTACATAGCCTATAAAATCCTTAATGCTAAGCTGCTTGCGGATAAGCATAGCTATGGAAACCGCAGGGTTAATATGACAGCCCGAAATATTTCCTATGCTGTAAGCCATAGCCACAATAACAAGGCCGAAAGCTAAAGCCGTAAGAAGATAGCCGCTGCCGGTGTCGCTTGCACAGCCAACCGCAACCGCAGTTCCGCAGCCGAAAGTTACCAAAACGCAGGTGCCTATACATTCAGCGATGTACTTTTTAATACTTTCCATAAAACATTACCTCCTTAAAATTAATTTAAAATTATACATAAATACAGTATAACTATAAATCATTTAAAAGTCAATGGAAAAATTGTAAAAACTGCATATTTTACAAAAATATTTTTGTATGGATTTTAGCAGAATCGCTTATACAGAGTCAAAACCGATGCCGAATAATTATATATTTTAAAGACTTTCGCCGTAGTTTCCGTTTCTTCCGTAAACCTCCTCGATTCTCCGTTTAAGGCTTAAATTTTCTTCTTTTTCCAAAAACCTGTCATCTTCCCAAAGTCTCGCCGAAAGAGCCTGAACCTCCTTTAAAATGTCCATATCCTTATATAAATTGGCTATTTTAAGCTCCGGAAGCCCGTGCTGTCTTACACCGAAGAAATCTCCGGGGCCTCTCAGAGTTAAATCTTTTTCCGAAAGGTCGAAGCCGTCAAAATTTTTAACCATAACTCTAAGCCTTTTTTTTGCTTCCTCACCTTTTGTGTCGCTTACAAGTATGCAGTAGGACTGAAAGGCTCCCCTGCCTACCCTGCCCCTTAGCTGGTGAAGCTGTGAAAGACCGAATCTGTCAGCGTTTTCTATGAGCATAATGCTTGCGTTGGGAACATTTATGCCTACCTCTATAACCGTTGTAGCCACAAGAACATCGATTTCTCCTGCGGCGAATTTATCCATAACCTCCTGCTTTTCCTTAGGCTTCATTTTGCCGTGGACAAAGGCTCTTCTTGTTTCTCTCAGGCAGGTTCCCTCAAGCTCCTTTAAAAAAGCCTTAACGGATTTAAGCTCCGCTTTACCGTTTTCCTCTATCATAGGGCAGACAATGTATGTCTGACGTCCCTCCTTAACCTGATTTAAAATAAATCTGAATATTCTTTCGTGGTAAGATGAATTTACATAGCTTGTGTTTATGACCCGCCGTCCCGACGGCATAGTCTTTATTGTGGAAATATCCAAATCGCCGTAGAGTATAAGACCTAAGGTGCGGGGGATAGGAGTAGCTGACATAATAAGTGTATGGGGATTTTCTCCCTTTGAGTTAAGAAGCCGCCGCTGATTTACGCCGAATCTGTGCTGTTCGTCGGTAATAACAAGACCGAGTTCTTTAAATTTAACTCCCTCCTGTATCAAAGCGTGGGTACCTATAACAATATGTGCCTTTCCCTCGGCAATTTTCTCCTTAATCTCTCTCTTTTCCCTTGCCTTTAAAGCTCCCTTTAAAAGGACGGCCTCTATACCAAGCTTTGAAAAAAGGGCTGAAAATGTGTTATAGTGCTGTGTAGCCAAAACGTCTGTAGGTGCCATAACGGCGGTCTGGGCTCCGTTTGTATAGGCTATGTAGGCGCATATTTCGGCTACGGCGGTCTTGCCTGAGCCTACGTCCCCCTGAACAAGCCTGTTCATAGGGCAGTCCCCTGCCATATCCGCCGTTATTTCTTCCAAAACCTCTTCCTGTCCTGCCGTAAGCTTAAAGGGCAGTCTTTCAACAATGGGTTCCGTTTCAAAAAAGCTGAACCTTATTCCGCTTTCTTTTTTTTTGATTTCCCCCTTAAGGGTCAAAAGCTTAAGCTGAAGCATAAGAAGCTCTTCGAAAACAAGCCGCCGCCTTGAAGCAAAAAAGGCTTCCTCACTTTCGGGAAAGTGTATGTTTTTAAGGGCGCAGACCCTGCCGCAAAGACCGTACTCTCTCATTATGTATTCGGGAATAAAGTCCTCTATAAGAGGTTCCGCCTCCCCTATTGTTTCGTATATAAGCCGCCTTAAAAGCTTCTGGTTTAAATTCTTCGTAAGATGATATTTGGGAACAATCCGCCCTGCGTTAAGGCTTTGCTCCTCTCTTACGGGTTCAAGCTCCGGAGCTGTCAGTGTAAGCCTGCCGTTTACTTTGCTTACGCTTCCCATAAAGAGATATTCTCGGTTTTTGTCAAGGTTGTTTTTAAGATAAGGCTGATTAAACCATATAACCGCCGCCGTTCCGCTGCCGTCGGAAATAACCGTTTTAACAATTTTAAGCTTCCCTTTTAGAAAAATCTGAAAATCTCCCTTTATTTTTGCCTTGACCATATAAATTTCCCCTGCTTCAATTTGGTTTAGGGGGGTAATTTGACTTCTGTCAATATAATCTCTGGGAATATACTCCAATAAATCTCTTATGGTATATATTCCAACTTTATTTAAAAGCTCTTTCCGTTTTTCACCTACGTTTTTTATGCTTCCTATATCGGCATTTATATCCATAAATATTCGCTCTCACCCTGTTTAAGAATAAGGAATTACTCCATAGCAACTCCCTCTATAAATACTCCTACTTCCGCAACCTTAATTCCGGTATATTCTCCTACCTTTGTTTTAATTTCTTCAATAACATTGTCCCCTACAGACTGTATACTCGCTCCGTATTTGACAACAAGGTGAATATCTATGTTTATGGATTTATCTGAAAATTTAAGAGAAATGGCCTTTTGCAATTCGTCCTTTTCAAGAATCCTTATTTTGCCTGAATCCTTAACCGCAAGGCCGGCAATGCCGTAGCACTCCAAAGCCGTAATAGCTGCCAAATTTTGTATTATATTGTTATCAATAGAAATAACTCCCATATTGTTTACTATTTTAATTGCCATATATAATTCCTCCGTATAAATTTACTTCATTTCCATTATACACAAATTCAGTCTCATTTTCAACAGGTACTTTTAATTTAATTTTTGCGGAAGCACAGCCCTTGTTTTTAAATATAGAAACAAACATTCAATTTTCCTCAAAACATTAAATAGAGTTGCCGCTCAAATTTTGCCTCTATAAATCCTGTATAATCTCACGAGATATAAGCGGTTTCTTTTTCGGCGGTTCTTTCCCTATTTTTACGGCATTTCTTATTATCTCCGCTCCGTCTTGACATTTATTTCCGCTTGAGGCAAAAACCTCCGCCAATGCCTCACCTTTTTCAACAGGCTCTCCCAAACGCTTTTTCATAACAATACCGGCATTATAGTCTATCTTATCGCCCTTTCTGAGTCTGCCTGCCCCCAAAACAGCCGAAGCTCTGCCAATATTGTATGTATCTGTTTCCGACACAAAGCCGCTTTTTTCAGCCTTAACCGCAAGCCCACAGGCCGCCCTGCCGAAAAGGCCGTAATCATTTAAAACATCGGGGTCTCCGCCCTGAATATAAATAAGCTCTTCAAGCTTTTCAAGTCCCCTGCCGTTAGCTATATTCCTGTTAAGCAGCTCAAACCCCTGTCTGCGATCCTTTACTATACCGCCCATCATAAGCATTCTGCTGCCAAGCTCAAGAGAAAGCGTCTTTAAATCGCCGTCAGCCTTCCCTTTTAATATCTCAACCGCTTCTATTACCTCAAGCGAATTTCCTATGCAATTCCCCAAGGGCTGATTCATATCGGTTATAAGGGCAGCCATATTTTTGCCTGCCCTCTTTCCTGCCTCAAGCATAATCTCCCCAAGTCTTTCGGCCTCCTCAGGGCTTTTCATAAAGGCTCCGCTGCCCCATTTAACGTCTAAAACTATAGCGTCCGCCCCTGCCGCAAGCTTTTTACTCATTATGCTTGCGGCGATAAGTGGTATACTCTCTACGGTTCCGGTTACGTCTCTCAAGCCGTAAAGAACCCTATCCGCAGGAGCCAGCTCAGCCGTCTGCCCCATTATGGCGATTCCGCTTTTATTAACCTGTCTTACGGCCTCCTCAGGCTCAAGCTCAACCCTCATTCCCGGTATGGCTTCAAGCTTATCAAGGGTCCCTCCGGTATGCCCCAACCCCCGTCCGCACATTTTTATAACAGGAAGCCCCAGAGACGCCGTCAAAGGTGCAAGTATAAGGGTGGTTGTGTCCGCTACTCCCCCTGTACTGTGTTTATCAACCTTAATGCCTCTTATACCGCTTAAGTCGAGAACCTTACCCGACCGTGTCATAGCCGCCGTAAGCTCCGCCGTTTCTTCATCGTCAAGCCCCTTTAAATAAATTGCCATAAGCATAGCTGAAATTTGATAATCGGGTATTGTCCCTACGGAAGTCCCTTTTACAAAATAGTCAATCTCGGCCTCGCTGAGCCTTTTGCCGTCCCTCTTTTTTATAATCAAATCTCTGAAATCCATAAAATCACCCCTTAAAATATTATTGTTCCTCAAAAACTTCTCATATCCCATATATATTTTATATTTTTAATATATAAAATTCAACCTCTTTTTCATAAGAACCGAAATTTAAGAATTTCGAGATTTACGGATCCCCTACTCCGTTTTCTCCTCTTCAAGCCTTTCCTTTACAAAATCGGGTATTCCGCTTAAACCGTCAAATTCCTTATAGGAATATTGCCTGTTGGTTCCGAAGCCGCCCTTTATTTCCACTTCATAACTGCTATCGGAATATATAAGTCTGCTCAGTGAGCCGGGACAGGTACACCTAAGTATTTCCCTTATTTCCTCTTTATCGGTAAACTGTGCCCTTTGATTACCCTCCTCTGTGTAATGGGATATTTCTATGCTTTCAATATGCTCAGCCGTTTCCTCAATGCTGTAAAAACTTACACCCAAAGCCTTAAGAAGAGTTAAGGTATTTTCATATGAGGGATATATATACATCTGCGCCATAGGAATACCATATATCTGCATATTGTCCGAATAGGTGTAAAAGTTTATGCGGCAGAGGGGGCTTTCCTCGGTCATCTCCTTAAGGGTTATATTTTCCGTATCGGCACACACGGCCTCGTAAATTTTATCAATATCCCCCTCTTCAAGCTCAACAAGCTGGGAATCATAAAAATCATAAAGACTTACAACGGAAAGCCTGCTGACCTTCCCTGTGTCCATATTATAGAAGCTGCCCCAAAAGGCTTTTTTAAACTCTTGATTTTCTATAAGCTCCCCTAAAATATCCTTTATATCGTTATAGTCCGCATAGTAAGCTCTGTAGTAGGTTCTTCCGCTGTTAAGGCTACACTTTATATTTATCGATATGGTAATTGCGTCCTCTCCCCCGTTATAGTCCCCTAAGCTGTCAAGGTTTGTAACAAGAGGCAGACCCTTATATTCATCGGCACAGGCGGAAAACAGTCTTTCCAAAAGCTCTCCGTCTGTAACCTCCATATTCTCAAATATATACTCCTCTGCGTCCGCATAGGTGTAAAGCCCGGCTTCCTCGCTTTCAACCGTATAATTCTCAGCGCCTGCCAAAAACCACAGCGAAACGGCGGTGGAAGCTATTTCCTCCGGCTTCGGCACATATGTGTTGTAGGATTTTGCCCCTAAAAGTGTGCAGACTATCATCAAAGTCCCCAAAACAAGGGAAACAATAAGCCGTTTCTTATTTTTAAAGGCAGCCGAAAAGTCAAGGCTGAAAATTATTTCTATTATAACTGACGACAAAACAAGAACCGCAAAAAAGCCTATGATAAATGAAACTGCATAGTCAAAGACGAACATAAAGGCGGCGGCAAAGCCTCCCAAAACTCCGCTTATAAGAGAGAAAATAACTCTTAAGGGTCCGTTAAGCTCTTTAAAGGCCAGAGCCTTCCCTGCCGCTTCGGAACATCTCAGCCTACAGACAAAAAAATTCAAAACAGTAAACACGGCGGAGCCTGCCGCCATAACCAAAACAGCCCTTGTGTTGTCAATACTTCCCGTTATTGAAGAAATACGTCTTTCGCTGAAATAAACAAGGGGCGAAAGAAGATAAGCCCAACCGGGCAGAGAGGATCTATAGGTAACAAAGAAGAAGCTGAGCCAGCCGTTAAAAAGCAGAACAACCACAGGCAGCAGGAACATAAGTATAGCTCCCATAACAATATGTGTAACTATGGTGGCTGTAAGAAGTCCGGCCAAAACACCTACGGAATATATGAAAATATAACCGAATACACCGTTTATAAAAGCTTCAAAGCCTGCAAGGGCAATCTGAGGCGTCAAAACTCCCATAGCAAAGCTTGCGGCAAGCATAAAAACATAGTTAAGGCCGAAGCCCAAAACAAACATAATTATACCCGTAAGGTATTTTACTCCGAAAACAGTGGTTTTCTTAAGGGGCAGAGAGTGGTAAAAATCCACCGTTTTGCGTCCGTGAAGATAATAACAGGTCAACAGGGCAAAACAGCAGGCCGGAACCGCCACTGTCAAAAGATGGTATAAATTCCCCGTTCCCATATAATCCTCCGCCGCCATAAGGGGTGTGGTATATGCGGCGGGGCTTTTACTGTAATATTTAATAATGTTTGAAACCGCCGCAACGTAGGTTATAAGCCTTATAAGTATAATGTATAAAAGGGCCAGCACCCCGAAGCCTGCGTTTTTGGCTGAGTCTCTTTTGACAAGCCCTAAAAATTCTCTCATAGTTTTTTCCTCCTTATAATAACACTTTGAATCCCAAATAATTTACGTGAAACAGCAGTCCTATTACAACCGCTCCCAAAATAAGGCCTATGACAAGCCGATTTTTCTTTTTAAAGGCCGCTCCGAAATCCATACTGAAAACAATTTCTGTTATAACAGACGAAACAACAAGGAAAACGAAAAATCCCACGGTAAAGATTATCTCATTATTACAGTTAAAAAACGCAATGGCCAAAAGGCCGCCCATAAAACTGCAGACAAGGGAGAGGAAAACCCTCAGGGGACCGCCGTTAAAGGTAAGAAAGCTTCCCGCCGATTCCGCTCTCCGCCCTTTACAGAGTCTGAAATTCACAGCCGTAAGCCCCGGCAAAGGCCACTGCCATATGGCCGAAGCTGCCACGTCCTATAACCTCATAGGCTGTTTTTGCGGCCTCCCCTGCCCCGATCCTCAAAACCGCCGAAACAAAATATACACATCTTACAAAGACAACGAACAAAAACCCCAAAGCCCCGAAGCCTGTCCACTGTTTTATTTCCTGTTTAAAAAGCCTTAAAAAATCGCTCATAATTTCACTCCTCTATAAAATACCTATGCCGAAATTCTGTGAAAGCTCTCTTTTCAAAAGCTTGATAAAATCTCTCATAACCGTTCCTCTCTTACTGCCGATTTTTAACAGTCACTGTAAATTCACTTGTTTTTCTGCTCCCCAAGCATAAGCTGCTTTACGGAATAGCCTATGGTTTCCGCCTCGCTTATGAAAATTTCCTCTAATGTCAGGGGCAGAACCTCATAATATACGGGAGCTATGGCCTTTATAACCTCCTCCGCTTCCTCTATGCTGCTTTTAAGGGTCAGCGTGTGGAGATTTCCCCTTGCCTCCTGCTTATAAATTTTGAAGCCGGAAAAGGCAGCAGAAACATCTGTGTCGGGTTTGGGAACAAGCTGTATCTTACAGATTCCGAGCTTAAGGTCGGTCAGATTTTGAGAAAGTAAAACTCCGCCCTTGTGAAGAAAGCCTATATTTTCGCAGATGTCCTCAAGCTCCCTCAAATTGTGAGAGGCTATAATTGGGGTTAAGCTCCTGCTTTCCATTTCATCGGCAAAAAGTCTCTTTACGGCCTGACGCATAACCGGGTCAAGACCGTCGAAGGTTTCATCGCAGTATATATACTTGGTGTTTGAACAGATTGCCGAAATTATGGAAACCTGCTTTTTCATACCCTTTGAAAAGGTTGAAATTTTCCTCTTAGGGTCAAGGTCGAAGCTTGACATAAGCTCCCCGAATTTCTTCCTGTCGAAGTCCTTGTAAACATCGGTATAATAAGCCGCCGCCGAATTGGGAGTCGAATTTTTAAAGAAATAGGCGTCGTCGGGAATAAAGAAAAATTTGCTCTTTACAGGGGGATTTTCATAAACCCCCTCGCCGTCAAGGGAAACCTCTCCCTTATCCTGCTTTAAAACTCCCGACAAAATTCTCAAAAGGGTACTCTTTCCGGCTCCGTTTGTGCCTATAAGGCCGAAAACCGCCCCCTCCGTTATTTCCAAAGTAACATCGTCAAGAGCCTTAATATCTCCAAAGTTTTTTGTTATGTTTTTTACTGTTATCATGAATTATCCTCCTTTGCCGCTTTTTCAAAAAGCACTTTTATTTCCTCTCCCGAAAAGCCCTGTCCCCTGCCTTCCGAGATTACTTTCTTAAGCTGTTTTAAATATTCGTCGTTTTTAAGCCGGGCTATTTCCTCCCTCGGCGCAACAAAACAGCCCTTTCCTTTTACGGTGTAAATATAGCCCTCATTTTCAAGCTCGTGATAGGAACGGGCTATTGTGTTGGGGTTTATAGCCAACTCCACAGCCAAGCCCCTGACGGAGGGAAGCCTTGTCTCCGGCTCAAGGGCTCCACTGCAAATAAGTTTTTTAAGCTTTTCTGTCACCTGTTCAAAAATAGGCCGTTTATCCTTATAATCAATAATTATCAAATCCTCACCTCCGCCTGAAAGTCCTGCCGGGCGTATCAACTGTATTAACAATCTTAATACGCTTATACTAACATATCTTTCCTCCTATGTCAACAAAAATTTTAATGCGGCTTTGCAAATTATACTCAATAAAACAGCCCCCGAACCTTAAAAAATTCGGGGGCATATTTTTTATAAGCAAGCCTTAAACAGACTGAATCCTTCTTTTTTTATTTTACTGTATAAACCGCTGTCTTTGCGGCTGCGTCCCAGTCTACCGAAACGCCCAGAGCTTCACCTAAGGCTCTGAAAGGAATGTAAAGTCTGCCGTCTTTTATTTCCGCCTTTACTCCGTTTGCCATTTGGGTTTTAACACCGTTTATGCTTACCGTATTGCTGTAAGCGGTAAATGAAATGGCGTTGCTGCCTACGGTTATTACAGCTGTCTTTGAAGCTGAATCCCAGGAGATAATGTCGCTTGTGTCGGCGTCATCAACATCTCCGCCCAAAATCGCTATAGCCACAAACCTCAAGGGCACAAGGGTCGAGCTGCTTTCGGTCTGAATATAGGGCGCAGCGTCCATTTCATATTCTTCGCCGCCTACGGAAACAATATTGCTTCCTATGGAAACCTTAATATCAAGTCCTGCTTCCGTTGTCGCTTCCGTTACGGCCTCAGCCTTGCCTGTATCCTCGGTTTCTTCCTCTGTTTCGGCCTCGGTGGTGGTTACTGTTCCGGAAACATAATAAGAGCTTCCGCCGCCGCCGGATGAGCTTTTCTTAACAGTCGTTTCCTCTGTATCCTCCTCGGTTTCTTCCTCTGTTTCCGTTTTCGTTTCATCATCGTCCGCCGCTGCGGTTGTAGCTGTTACAGTTGTTGTCTCCGTTGATGCTTCGGTGGCAGCTTCTGTTGTGGTTGTAGGAGCTTCGGTTGTTGTTTCCGTTGACGTGTCGGTGGTTGCAGTTGTAGTTGTGGTTGTTTCGGTGGTTGTAGTTGTAGTTGTAGTTGTTTCGGTAGTAGTTTCGGTTGTCGTAGTTGTAGTGGATTCCGTAGTGGATTCCGTGGTTGTTGCGGCAGTGGTTACGGAAGCATTATAAACAGCGTTAATAGCATAAATTTCGGGATTAGTACCCTGACCCATTATATAAACTGTTTCTCCTGCGGGAATATCAAGTGTAACCTCAACCTCACCCGTAACGGTGGTTCCGTCATAATATGCCATTGACGTAAAGCCGTCTGCGACACTGCCCGTTGCGAAGGCATAGAGCTTGCCTGAGGGTGCTTTTGTGGCGATTGTCACCGTTGTACCCTGAACAGCCGTAATTGATGAATGGATTCTCCATGTCTTAGACGTGCCGTCAACAACTGCCGTTGTACCCTCGCCGTTTGATTTAAGAGAGTTTACATATGTATATTCGCCTATTACGGATTCGCTTGTACCCTCGTTTAAAAGAAGTGTTTGTTCGGCCTTGTAAGCAATATTTTCATCGGAATAAATTTCCGCTCCGCTTTCATAGCCGGCTGTAACATCTCTGTCAACAACAAATACATAGGGATTTTCCTCGGCCTCTTCCTCGTTAATCAAAACGGTAGCATTTGTCACGGTTCTTTCTATTTCAACAACATTATATGTGGAATCTATATAGGCAAATTCCTTGTCGTTAAGCTCAACCGCCGTTGTTACGTTCTTTTCGTCTGTCTGATTAACGGTAAAATTCAGTGTGAAAAGCGCACCCTCCCCCGTGGAGTTTTTAATATCCATAGAAGCTATTGTGAGAGTACCTGTTCCCTCCTCGTCAACCGTGGAATTTATAACAGCCGTACCTGTATAAAAGCCCAGTGCATATCCCGTATATGTAAGATAGCCTGTGTCGTATGTAATATAAAACTGAACGGTTGAAACGCCTGTTTCGCAGTTTGAAACATTAATAGGTATGGTAATTGCCTCGCCGGAGGCTGCGGATGTGCTTCCAAGCTCAATAACAGCACTTCCCTCCGCCATAACAACATTAAGCGAGGATATAACCAAGCACACCGTAAGCAGTAATCCTAAAATTCTTTTCATAATTTACACCCCTTATATTATAAATTTCTCAGGTTTGCCGAAGCAAGCAGTATAAGCGTAGCGTCTGTGGCCGTAATCTGACCGTCGTCGTTTAAGTCGGCCACAATAAGCATCTCCTCAGAGGCTTCTCTTAAGCCTGCCGAGGAAAGAAGAAGGAAGGTTGCGTCTGTTGCCGTTACCTCCTGATCGCAGTTTAAGTCTCCTACCGTGTTTATTAAAATGCTGCCGCCGGTGACTGTGCTGTCGATTGTCTTTACGCTTTCGGAGCCTGCTATATAACACATTTCCGTAACCTCAAGACCTGTTTCCGTAACAATGTTCTTCTCCGTCGTCTTGTTTGCCGTGAAAATAAGTGAAATGAGGGTTCCGTCTCCGGTATAATTTTCGGCGGCGGCGGCGGATATAATAAGAGTACTCTCTGTTTCAGAATTTACAACAACGGTTCCTTGATAAATATCCTGTGTATAGCCCGTATATGTAAGGTAAGTGCTGTCATAGCTTACGGTAATGTCGAAGTTTGAAACCCCCGTCTCACAGCCCGAAATTGTAACAGGCACGGAAACCTCACTGCCCATAATAACGGAAGCCGAATCAAGCCCCACATAAACCTCGTCGTTTACAGGCTGTTCAATGTAAACAATAGCCACCCCGTCGGGATAGAGGGATAAATCGTCATATACAGAATCTTCAACGCAGTAAACGGTCTGCAAAGCTGTACAGGTCATGAAAGGAGTGCTTGAAGCTACCACTGAACTGCCGAATTCTGTTTCCGTACCGTAGAAAGTTATGTCTGTTAAAGCTGTACAATTACAAAATGCAGCACTGCCGAAGCTTGTAACTTTTTCGGGAATTATTATGCTTGTCAGGCTTGTGTCGCCGCTAAACGCAAATGAACCTATAGTTGTAAGATTTTTAGGCAGAGTAACTTCGGTTAAACTTGTACAATCCGAAAGAGCATAGCTTTCGATATTTGTCACACTGTCGGGAATTGATATATCGGTTAAGCTTGTGCAGCCCGAAAAACATTCCTTGCCGAGTTCTTCAACTCCATCGGAGATTGTTATGCTTGTTAATCCCGTACAGTCTGCAAAGCTGCGGTAGCTGACTGTTGTTATATTGGCAGGGATTGTCAATTCCGTTAAGGAAGTACAATAACGAAAGGCATTTGAACCGAAAGATGTAACGCTGTCGGGGATTATTACGGCCGTTAATGCTGAACAGTATATAAAAGCACTGTTGCCTATTGTTGTTAAATTACTTGACAATGTCAGGCTTGCTAAACTTGAGCAGTAATAAAAGGCCTGCTCATTAATAGTCGTAACGCTGTCCGGTATTGTTACACTTGTTAGGCCAATGTCATTTATTTAATTTAAGGGGCAATTTTTC
>JAJQFB010000064.1 GCA_021201395.1 Clostridiales bacterium
CGCTTCTCTGGGGCTTACAAACGTTTTCCTAATTCTAAAGTGTTAAAGACCCGGCGTTATTTTTTATATTATGCTTTTCCTTCATAATTTTTAATAATTTTTAGTCTTGAATATTAAGAATTATGTGTGATAATGTAAGTACTAAAATTAATATATTTATGAAAACGATTCTGTATAAATTTGCAGACCTTTGCAGGATCAAAAAAAGATTTAAGGAGGAGCAATATGAAATTATTTTATAGAGTTACGGCTGTTTGCCTGATTGCCGTTATGGCTGCGGGCTGCGGAGGAAGCGGCGATGAAGAACAGGCCGGCGGACCGGGAGGCGATATGGCCGCTGTGCAGACGGGTACCGTTACATCGGTATACGCCGAAAATCCGTCCACAAGCACAATCAAAAACCAGTATACATATTTGGGAACAATTCAGCCCAACGAAGAGGTTACGGTTACCACAACCACCTCCGGAAAGGTTGCGGTTGTTAATTATGACGTAGGGGACTACGTCAGTGCCGGGGCTGTTCTTTTCCAGATGGATACGGAAAGCTTACAGCTTGCGGTGCAGTCTGCACAGGCAAGCCTTGCTTCCGCACAGACAACCTTAAAGCAGGTAAACGGCGGTTCAACCCAGAGCCAGATTACAAGTGCGCAGAACTCCATCACTTCGGCGGAAACCTCTGTTGAAACGGCTAAGGCAAGCTTAAGCACGGCTAAGACAAACCTTGACAAGGCTCAGAGCGACTACGACATATATAAACAGCTCTATGACGCCGGAGGTATTTCCTCAGACACACTTACCACCTATGAGAATGCCCTTACAACGGCTCAGAATAACTATACAAACGCTGAGCTTGCGGTTAAGTCAGCCGAGGACGCTTTGGCTCTCGCTCAGTCTACCTATGATATTTTGGTAAACCAGACCATAGGCGATAATGAGGAATCCGCTCAGAACGCCGTAAACACAGCTCAGATTGCTCTTGAATCCGCTCAGAAGAATTTAAGAGACGCTACGGTTACAAGTCCTATTTCGGGAACCGTTTTAGAGCGCAACGTTACCGCAGGGGCCACTCTTTCAACATCCTCTCCTTTTGTAATTATAGACCAGAGTACGGTTAATGTAGAGGTAAACGTTTCCGAGCAGATTATACCTGCTGTTTCCGTAGGAACAGAGGCCGAAATTACGGTTACAACCCTCGGCACGGACACTTTCACGGGAACCGTTACGGAAATTGCACCCGGAGCAAACTCAGACGGAACATATACCGTTAAAATCAACATTCCCAACCCCGACACAAGGCTCAGGTCGGGTATGAGCGCAAAGGTAGCCTTTAACAAGGAAATAAGCACAGACGCTTTTGTTCTTCCGAGAGATGCCGTTCAGAACGATGAAGAGGAATATTATGTTTTCGTTGTAATAGACGGAGAACAGCAAACAGTTGAGAGGCGTGTTGTTGAAGTAGGCGTTGACGGCGGAACGGAGATTGAAATAGTTGACGGCCTCGAAGCCGACGAGCTTGTTGTTACAAAGGGTCAGACCTATCTTATAGACGGAAGCGCCGTAAATGTTGTTCAGATTAACGGCGAAACTGTAGACGACGATAATACGGAGGCGGCTGCTCCCGCCGATGAAAACGGGGAGGTTGTTTCCGAATGATAAAAACTGCAATTAAACGGCCCGTAACCGTCTGTATGTTGGTTATTGCCGTCCTTGTATTGGGCTTTGTGGCCTATAATTCTTTGAAGCTTGCTTACATACCCAACATAAGCGTGCCTTATGCGGCGGTTATAACTTCCTACAGCGACGCAGGCCCCGAAGAGGTTTTGGAGCTTGTTACAAAGCCTTTGGAGGAACAGCTTTCAACCCTTACCGGCGTTGAATCCATCACTTCGAGATCCTCTGACGGCAGGTCTATGGTATTTATTGAATTTACCTCAGGCACAGACCTTGACGAAGCCGTAAACGACATAAGAGACCAGCTGGAAAGAGTAAGACTTCCCGACGACGTAGACGACCCATCCATTTTGAAGATAGAGATGGATTCAGACTCATTTAACATCGGCGTTACGTCGGAAAATATGGACGTTTCAACTCTTTACGACTATGTAGACGAAAACATTACAACATATTTCGAGAGAATAGAGGGCGTTGCTTCCGTAGAGATTCAGGGCGGCGTTGACACTGAAATTCAGGTCGTTCTCGACTCGGAAAAGGCCAGCCTTTACGGCGTTACACTTTCGGGTATAGCTTCCTCTCTCTCCTCCGAAAACCAGAATATAGCCGTAGGCGAGCTTAAACAGGGCTCACAGGATATGACGCTGCGAGTTGCCGGTCAGTTTGACTCCATAGAGGACATAAGAAATGTATATATAACCACCTCCGCAGGAAACGGACTTCTCCTTAAAGACATAGCAAAGTCAATCGAAGAGGTAGATCTTGACCAGGAGAGAATTTCTCTTATAAACGGCAAGGAAGGTATAAGCATAAATGTTTCTCTTTCCTCAGACGGCAACCTGGTTGAGGTTTCAGACAGTATTACGGAAACGATAGAGGAGCTTGAAGAGTCGGAGCCTAATCTTGACTTTCTGCTTCTTACAACAACGGCGAACTACATTAAGAGATCTATAAACAACGTAGTACAGACGGCTTTCCAGGCCGCTATTATAGCCGTTATTATTCTTCTTATATTCCTGCAGGACTGGAAGAGTGCCGTAATCATAGGCATATCGATTCCCACCTCTATTATGGCCACCTTCGCCGGAATGTATTTAAGACCGGATATGACAATGAACCTTGTTTCAATGTCCGGTGTGGTTATAGCCATAGGTATGCTGGTTGACAACTCGGTAGTTGTACTGGAAAATATAAACCAGTGGCGGGCTAAGGGATATTCCGCCCTCGAGTCTGCTTATGAGGGCACAAAAGAGGTTGCTATGGCGGTATTCGCTTCAACCCTGACTACCGTTGCCGTATTTGCTCCCTTTATGTTCTGGAGTGAAACAATGGGTCAGATACTTATGGATATAGCCTATACGGTATGTGTTGCACTTTTTGCTTCATATGTTGTATCAATTACTTTTGTTCCCACAATGGCCACAATTCTTATGGTTAATGAGGACAGACCGAGAATAAGGCCTAAGAGAAGAACAATTCTTAATTCACTGGGCGATGTTGTAAACGGAGCCTTAAACAGACTCGACCACGTATATAGCAGATTTTTGGGTCTTTGCTTAAGACACAGATTTTTGTCTTTTGTTGCCGTTATTGTTATATTCGTACTTACCCTTTCAGCGACAAGCGGCTTAGGTATGGATCTTATGCCAAGCTCTGACGAGGGTTCGGTTTCGCTTTCGGCAAGTATGCCCGATGGCTATGACTTTGACTATACCTATGAGATACTGGAAGAAATTCTTGAAGCAGTAGGGGATATTCCCGAAGCTGAATCAACCTATGCAAACGCAAGCTCAAGCAGTATTAGCATAGAATATAACCTTGTTTCCTCCGACGACAGAGACAGAAGCGACGAGGACATTTCAAAGATGATTGAAGAGGCAACAAGCGATATAGCTGGCTGCGAAATAAGCGTTTCACAGGGCTCTATGGCTATGGGCTCTTTCGGCGGCAGCGGCTTTACCCTTGAAGTAAAGGGTGACGATATAGACACTTTAAGAGAAATAAGCGATGACCTTGTTGAAAAATTTGAGGAAATCGACGGTGCCAAAAATGTGGAAAGCTCTCTCGACTCAGCACAGCTTCAGGTTGACATAGTCGTAGACAGGGCTAAGGCGGCTTCCTACGGCATTAGCTCCTCTTCGATAGCTTCGGCCGTAAGTGCGGCAAACTCAGGCGTGTCGAATACAACCCTTAAGGTTGACGGTACGGAAACAGATATTAACGTTATGTATCCCGATGATGAGCTTGAATATGTAAAGGATCTTTACTCCCTTACAATTACAACCTCTTCGGGTGTGGAAATTCCTCTTACGGAGGTAGCCGACATTGTTGAAACGGAAACGGCCACAACAATTTCAAGAGAGGATCAGGTGACATATATAAGTCTCACAGGCGAGGTAGACGGAGCGGACACAAGCACAACCCAGGCTCTCGTTCAGGAAAAGCTCGATGAATATGTATTCCCCGACGGCTATACATACTCTTTCGGCGGCATAGGCGAGATGATGAGCGAAACATTCAACACGCTGTATATCATTATTGCCGTTGCGGTTATGCTGGTATTCATAGTTATGGCTTCCCAGTTCGAGTCACTCGTTCAGCCTTTCGTAATTATGTTCTCAATGCCTCTTGCTCTTACGGGCGGTTTGTTCGGTTTGTTTATAACAGGCCAGAACCTTACCGCCTTTGCTATGATGGGCTTCCTGATGCTTGTAGGTATGGTCGTTAATAACGGTATCGTGCTTATAGACTATGCTAACCAAAGACGTCTTGAACACGGTATGGAATGCTATGAGGCTCTTGTTGAGTCCGGCCGTTCAAGACTTAGGCCTATCCTTATGACAACTCTTACAACCGTCTGCGGTATGATTCCCATGGCTTTGGCTCTTTCAGAGGGTATGGAAATACAGCAGGGTATGGGTATAGTTATCATATTCGGTCTTTCAATCGGTACCTTGGTAACGCTTGTCTTTATACCCGTTCTCTACTCCGTAATCGACAGCCTGTCAAGAAGAATCAGAAGAATTACGGCTAAGACATCGCCTTACGCAGACGCTATGGAGGATAAGTATTCTAAGGCAGTTAAGGCTTATAAGGAAAAACAGGCGCAGCAGATGCAGCAGGAACAGTTGGAACAGCAGCTTTAAAGCTGATAAAACACAAACAAATGTTATGAAGGAGGTTAAATCTATGAAAAGGAATAAATTAATTTCAGGCGTACTTATATTAACTCTTTCACTGACAGTATTCACAAACAGCGTTTACGCCGGCACAAAAGGAAAGGTTTACATTGATGGCACAAGCAGTTCCTCCTCCTCATCGGTAACTAAGGTGGGTACGGGTTCGTACCCTTCCTTAGCCGAGGGAGAGGCTATGACAGTGGATATGGCAGTGGAAAGGGCTATAGACCAAAGCAGCACAATAAAGTCCTATGAGGACAACATCGAAATAGCCGAGGATAACCTTGACGATTTAAGGATTTACCGCAGACTTGCGGAGGAGTATGCGGAGGTTACGAACTATGCGGTTTCCTACAAATCTCAGGAGGCGGCTATTGAAACCTATAAGGACAGAATAGAGGTTGAAAAACAGAGCATAAGGTATCAGGCTATATCTTATTTTGCAAATATTATAAATGCCCAAAACAGCCTTGCCATTTATGATGAATATTTGGATATTGAAACGAGAAACCTTGAAATCTACAAGAAACAGCTTGAGCTGGGTTTAATAAGCCAGACAGCCTATGACAGCTATTTGGACAGCTACAACACGGCGGTAACAAGCAAGACATCTCTTCAAAATTCGATAGATTCATATTATACACCTCTTAATACTCTTATGAGCTATAATGTGGCGGCTGTATATGACGTGGACTTAGGCGATATAGAATATGAGCCTATAAGCAGAGCGACTCTTGAGGAACATATAGCCCTTGCTACATCTTCGTCAAATATAAATATTGCCGTATTGCAGAGGAATGTTGATATTGCACAGTATACATTAGACCTGCACTCGGAGCTTTATTCAAGCCAGACAAGACTTGAAGTAACCTCAGATTTGTATTCCGCAACAAGCACCTTTAACGACACCAAGTTAACCTATGAGGGAACCATAAAGACCCTTTACCAGAGTATTGTAGAAAGCGAAGAAAACCATGACGACCTTGTAAGCCAGCTTAACACTCTCAACAACACTATGAGTGTATATGAAAAGCAGTATGAGCTTGGTCAGATTACAGAGCTTCAGCTTGACACCTATCACTATACCGTTAAGAGCCTTGAAAACCAGATAGAAGCAGCGGTTTATTCACACTATCTCTTAGTTCAGCAGTATGATAACCCCAACCTGCTGTGATGAATAGTTAATTATTACGGGGGTACGTTAAGAGCGTACCCCTGATATTTAAAAAAGGGGAAAAGGCAGCAAATTATATTGTAAAATTAAAAAAAGGGCGGATTAATATGGACAGAAAATATACTATACTTGTGGCAGACGATACTGCGGAAATAAGAGAGGTTTTGAGAGTCCTGCTTGAGAGCGAGGGCTATAATGTGGTTGAAGCCGTAGACGGTCAGGACGCCGTAAACAAGGTTGACGAAAATACCTCCCTTATAATTTTAGACATAATGATGCCCATTAAGGACGGCTATAAGGCCTGTACGGAAATCAGAGAAAAGACTATGGCGCCTATATTGTTCCTAACCGCAAAAACAGAGGATCAGGACAAGACTATGGGCTTTTGCCTGGGCGGAGACGACTATATGGTTAAGCCCTTTTCCTTTTCCGAAATTGTGGCAAGGGTCAGGGCGCTTCTCAGAAGATATTATATCTACAGAAACAGTGATGATGCAGACGGCACAAAGGTAATCAAAATAGGAAACCTTCTTATAGACACTGATAAAAATTCCGTTACAGTAGGGGGAAACGAGGTTATACTTACGGATATAGAATATAATATTCTCCTGCTTTTGGCCTCAAACAGAAAGAAAATTTTTACAAACGAGAATATATATGAATCCATATGGAATGAAATGTATGTATATTCCGCCAGCAATACGGTCACCGTTCATATAAGGAAGCTAAGGTCTAAAATCGAGGAGGATCCGCAGAACCCTAAGTATATAAAGACAGTGTGGGGAAGAGGTTATAGGATTGAGTAAAGAAGGAAAAGCCCAAACAGCCGAAAAAAACGGAAAAAAAGACACCAAATCGGTTTTTGACAAAAGAAGCAAATACGGCGCCATAGGCAAGAGAATGGTTATGATAAATGTTATAGCCGTTTTAAGCGCAGCGATTTTATTCTGTTTTTTGATTATAATTGAAAACAAGGTTATAGGCGACAGATATAAGGCTCAGGAATATGTCAGTAAAAACACTCTTCACGAAATAGAGAAATTGCAGGAGTTTATAGATGACAATAATTTAACAACAAAGGACACAGACAGGGTTGACGACTGGGTATATAACAGAAGAAACGTTCTGCTTATAATTTACGACGGGGGTCAGGTTATATATGACTCTACCCTCGGCAAGGGCGGCCGGGAGGGCCTTGATGAAGAAAACAATCGTTTTGAACCGGAAAACAATTTGCCCGGAAACTATCCCCATAAATATACCCTTGACTTTGCCGACAAGACGGTTAAAATAGACTTTGTATCTTTCTTTGATATGAGGGCAAGGTTTATATATGTTACTTTCCAGTTTTGTATCTGCTTCCTGCTTATTCTTGTCATTTTACTCTTCAATGTCTTTAAAATGGCCAATTATTATACTACTCTTGAGGCCGACGCAAGGAAGATTGAAGAGGGAGACCTTAACCACAACATAACCGTAAGGGGCTACGGCAGGCTTTCCTCCGTGGCAAGCGCTATGGAGAGAATGAGGGTTTCAATAATAGAAAGGCATGAAAAGGAAAACGAGCTTATAGAGTCAAGCCATAATTTAGTTATGTCTATGTCTCACGACTTGAGAACCCCCCTTACGATTCTTATAGGCTATCTTGAGATTTTGTCGGGAAAGAAATATAAGGACGAGGAAACAAGGGATGTTTATATAGATAAGTGCAAGGAAAAGGCCTATCAGATAAAGCTTCTTTCCGACAGGCTCTTTGAATATTTCTTAGCTTTCAGCACCAACGAGGAGGATCTCAATACCCAGATTTACGACAAAAATGTTTTCAGCGAGCTAATGGAGGACTATCTCTTTACACTGAACGAAAACGGCTATAAGCTTGACTATTCAATGGACAGCGGCAAGGACTACTTCATAACCCTTGATATACAGCTTATGCGGCGCGTTATGGACAATATATTTTCCAATATAAACAAATACGCCGACAAGGACAAGCCCGTAAAAATAAACGTTTTCAATAACGGCCGTCAGCTTATATTCAGCTTTTCAAATTATATAATAAAGGATTTGGCTGTGGTCGAAAGTACAAACATAGGCCTTTCCGTCTGTAAGAAAATAATTTCCAGACACAAGGGTACCCTCGACATTCTCAAGGAGGACGGCTGGTTTAAGGTAATAATAAAGCTGCCCGTAACCAGAAACAGGGCGGAGCTTGAAAAAAGAAAATAAAAAAGATAAACAAAAAAGACAGACGTAAAAAGGCCGCCGCAAAACAAGCAAGAAGAATTGTTTTGCGGCGGTTCCGATTTGTTGCGGCTTACTTTTTCTGCCGCTGTAATTACAGGACTTTGGTTAAGCAATTTTCGGGCTGCGAGGTGCCGCCTGTTGTACCGATCGGCACCCGTGGGGTAGCACAAACCGAGGGAGATGTCAAGGGCTTCGCAAGTCCTACGGACCCTTGACATCTCCCTCGGTTTGTGCTGTTTAGAAGGTTTTGCGTTTGCCGCAGGGGCAAACACCTCTTTTAACAATAGTTTAACTTCGGCCCCGAAGCTCTCCCGCCTTTCACCTGTTATGCCCTGCATAAATTTCAGTTTTAAAGTTTTAGAGCTTACTCCGATAACTCTAAGGGCTTCAATATATCGACAACAGATGTTTCCGTTTCCTCATAGGGTGGTTTAATGTAAATTTCTCCGTTGCAGACTTCTTCTCCGAAGTAAAATATTTCTCCTTCGGAAAAGGCCGCCTCATTATTATCACTGTCCGTAATAAGGGAATAAATTTTTCCGTCTGTAAGACTGTTTATATTTGTACCGCCGTCGTTTATAACCGAATCAGTCAAAAGCCCGTTGACCCTGCCTGTATCACAGTTAAAGGTAAAGCCGCCTATAACTGTGCCGTTTTCGATTATTGGGAAGCAGTACATATAGCTCTCCTCTATCTTTTCGGTTAAGGTTTCCTGTTGTATAACCCATGTAAAGGGCGTTCCTATAAATGAATCCTGTGTAAATTCTATACCCATTTTCTCTAAAATCTCATAATTATATTCAATTTCTCTTTTAAACCCTTCGGCGGCTTCCTCTGTGTTAAGGCTTTCTATTAAAATTCGGCTGCCGCTTTCCTCCGATTCGGCATACAGAGGCTCTTCGGCTTCGGTTTCCGCTAAAGCCTCTGCGGGTGCTTCCGTCAAAGGCTCCTCCGTATATTCCGCGGCGGTCGTTTCTTCGGTTATTTCCTCAGTTGTTTCCTCTTCGTCTTTGTTTATATATAAGTATAAATTCGGAAAATTTATATTATAATCTTCGGCGGCGGCTGTCAAAACCGTCAGAGCTATTGCAGCCGCAATAAAAATAAAAGCTATCCTCTTGTTTATTATTAAAGGAGCTTTTTTATTTGGGAATCCTTTGCTGTTTTTAATTATTTCTTCTATTTCCTTTGTATGCTTTTCGGAAAATTCCATGCTGCCCTCGGCGGCTCTTTTTTCAATTTCATCAAAATAATTATCCGCCGCAAGCTCTATACACTTCTCTAAGGTTATATTTTCATTTTTTCCGTTCATAATAAAACAGCCCCTCCTCCCTGAAAAAATTTATTATTTTTCTCCTGCCTCTTTCAAGCCTTTTCTGCGCCGTTTTGGAGTTTATATTTAAAATCTCGGCTATTTCCGCTATGCTGTAGTCAAACTGAGCCTTTAGTGTAAGAACGGCTCTGTATTTATCGTCCATATTATTTATGTATTCCAAAACAAGATATGTGTTTTCCTTTTTTATAATAATGTCCGATAAGTCGTTATTCCCAAACGAAATGTTTTCGGCTTTCTTATCGGCCGCCGGGGCTTTATTGCGCTTGTTTTTGCCGTAAATCGTTACGGCTGTGTTTCTGCATATTATGCCTATAAAATTTCTTGTACGCTTATCCTCTAAGTCCCCTATTTTATCGATATTGTTTATTATCCTTATAAAAGCCTCGGATACGGCGTCCTCTGCATCGCTTTTGTTTTTTAAAACATCGAAGGCCACCCCGTACATAAACCGGCAGTATTTTTTATATATTTTTTCAGCAAGGGTAATTTCCTCCTCGGTATTTAAAGCCATAAATAACATATACTTCTCCCCTTATTCTTTTATATGCAAAAGGGACTTAAAAGCCCCCTTTGCGGTTAAGGAATCGTTTCCTTAATATGCGATTGTAATCATTTTGCTTTCGGTGTTGTAAAAAAGCTCTGCTCCCAGGGCTTCGGAGGCATATCGTATGGGGATATAGGTCAAATCATTGTAAATTACCGCCGCTGCGTCCGTTTCTGTTTTTTCGCCGTTTAATGTGTAGTAATTTTCACCTATTACAAATTCGGCTTTTAAGCCCTCCTTTTCGGCATAGGCCGTCCTGCTTACGCTGTCCCAGTCTACATTGCAGTCAATCAGGCCGCAAAAATATCTCAGGGGTATGTAAACTCTGCCGTCTATATTTATGCCGTCTATGTCCTCAAGGGAAAATTTTTGAATTGTCTTTCCCTCCGCTCTTGCGTTTTGAAAAAAAATCGCTCTCGGCATCGGTTTCCTCCGTTATTTGAGATGTGTCCAAATCAAGAGGTTCCAAAATATTTACAATTTCCGTTTCACTGCCCTCATAAGGTGTTACGTTTAAATCAGGGTTTGCGTCCTCCATTCCGTACATAAAAATTGTTTCATCGTCTGTAACAGCATATTCGCCGTCGCAGAAGCTGTTTCTCCGGTCAACAACTATACAATAGACTCTGCCGTCGTTTAAATCGGCAAGGTGAATTTCTCCTGAGGAAAACATAGAACCCACTGCCCAGCCGGTTTCACCTGTGAGCTCAGATATATTCTGCTGTATATAGGAAACTATTTTTCCGTTTGTGACAATGGGGAAATGGAAAATATATTCCCTTACCAAATTCCCCTCTAAATCCAAGCTCACATATTCCACGGAAAAAGGCTGACCTATATATGAGGCCGTGCCGAAGCCGTGTCTTGCGGCCATACTATAATTCCCATCCCAATACTCCTTAAAGCGTTCAACGGCCTCTGTACTGTCAAGGCTTCTTATAAGTATCTCATCCTCCGCTGCAAAGACGGCCGCAGCCGATATTGCACATACTGCGGTAAACATCAGGGAAAATACAAGACACACCAGAGCCTGCCTGCAAAGCCTTGCCGTGGTATTTTTTCTTAAAAAATTTTTTTTCATAATAAAATTATTCCTTTCGTATTTTATATTCATATATTATAACTCATAAAACCCTGCTTTTGCGACAGCTTTTTAAAATTTTTTTCAAAAAAATTGCCGGAGAATTCCGCCGCCGCAAAATCCTCCGGTTTTAATGTTATTTTCAGTCTGTAATTATCTGCTTCAGTCCCCAAGCATAGGGCTGTAATCTCCATCGTCACGGTTTTTAAATTCCTTTTTAATTTTTGCAAGTACCTCAGGCTTTGTCAAAAGGTCATAACAGGTTCCTGCGATAACCTTTGCGGCGTAAAAGCCTCCCTTTTCGCCGAAAGAGCTTCCTGCCGAGGCCGTTGCCTACCATGTATGGGGTGAACAGCCTATAGGCCAGCAGGCCGTAGTAAACAGCCCCGTAGGCATGATATAGCTTACGTCCCCCGTATCGGAGGAAGCGTTCATCATACAGCTTTTCCAAAGGTCTCTCCTGCCTACGCCCATATAAATTGAGGCGTTTTCCATACCGTAGCTTTTGCGGCTTCTTAAAATAACACCCTCGTCTAAGGCGGCCTGAAGCTTTTGGGCAAATTCCGTCTCTTCGGCGGTATATTTGGGAGCGTCCGCCTCTATAAGGTTTGTGTGGATTAAGTCTCCGAAAGCGGTGTTTTCCTTAAATTCACAGCAGCCGCAGCCGTGTTCCGCCGAAACGGTTGTTTCCGTCATCATAGCCGCTCCCTTTGCAATTTTCTCAACCCTTGCGGCTACGTCCTTAACGGCTGAAATTTTAGGCGCCCTTACAAAATACCATGCGCTTGCCTTGTCGGGAACAATATTGGGGGCAAAGCCGCCGCCGTCGGTGGAATAGTGTATACGTGTTTTGTCGGGGACGTGTTCCCTGAGATAGTTGCAGCCTACGCTCATAAGCTCCACGGCGTCAAGGGCACTTCTTCCAAGCTCCGGGGCAAAGGCTGCGTGGCTTGTTTTACCCGAAAAATAGAATTCCATAGAAGTGTTGGCGAGATATGCGCTGTCGTGGGCGTAAACCGCGTCCATAGGGTGCCAGCTTAAAGCGGCGTCGCAGCCCTCTAACATACCCTCCGCTATCATCTTAACCTTTCCGTCCAAAAGATCCTCACGGGGGCAGCCGTAAAAGCGAACTGTGCCTGAAATTCCCGATTTCTCCAAAAATCTCTTAACCGCTATTGCCCCCGTAAGCTGGGCGCTGCCTAAAAGATTGTGGCCGCAGCCGTGGCCGGCACCGCCCTCCTCTACGGGCTTTTTAACCGTGCAGGCCGCCTCCTGGGACAAAACCGGCAGGGCGTCATATTCCCCCAAAAGAGCCAAAACAGGAGAGCCGCTTCCGTATTCGGCATAAAAGGCATAGTCAAGGGTTTTGCTGTCTGTTATTTTAAAGCCCTCCTCCGCCAAAATATTTTTAAAATACTCCGATGACTTTTTCTCCGTTCCGCTCACCTCGGGATTGTGCCAAATAAAGCGTGCCGCTTTTTCAAACAGGGGCAGGAGAGCCTGAGTTTCGTCATAAATATTTTGCTTTATCATTTTGCACTCGCCTTGCCTTTCTTCTTATATGTAACAACGGCCACGGCTATTGAAAGAAATACGCTTGTAAGTATGCCCAGATAGTTTGACGCACCGGGAAGCCAGTTGAATATTCCTGCGTTTAAGCCTATATTTATAAGAACGGCAAATATGAGTATGCCTATTGTGTGGTTTTTCATTTTAATGCCGAACTGAACCAAAAGTGCGCCGAAAAGAGCCGGAAGAAGATAGTTAAGAGCCGAGGTTATGGATTCGGGGAGCATAGCAAGGATTGAGCTTCCCAAAATAACACCTATAGTAAGAACGGAAATATTTATAACTATTGACATAGCCATACCTAAGGTCGCTATAACGGAGCCCTGCTCCGTTCCCGGCTCAACCTCCGCCGCCGTCTGAGCCATACTTGCACAGGGCACACGCATATTAGAGATATTTCCCGAAAGAAAAGCCATATACGTGCCTATAGGCCCCAAAACCGAAAAATAGGAAATAGGCTCTACAAACCACAATACTCCGAAAGAGCTTGCCCCGGCTATAAAAGCCGACAAAAGCGCCGCAGGTTTAGGCAGTATTCCGTAAACCACAGCCAAGGTAAGGGCAGGCAAAAACGCCAAAATAACCCCTAAAGCTCCCGTTATTTTGCCTATCAAATTCATCTTAGGCATATATTCATTTTCAAAAAAATCACTGTTTCCGCTTGTTTTATTTTCAGCCATTTGTTCTCCCTCCTCAGCCTATAACATATGCTTTAACAACACTTGTGATTATCATTGCCGAAAGAATGGAAATTGTCAAATTCCACTCCTTTATTGCCGGAACCTTTTCGGAAATTTTAATCATTATAAACATAATTGCTCCGCCCAAAACACAGGAAAGAGAATATTCGTTAAGCTTAACAAGGTGAGGCGCAGACATAGCACTGAAAACACCTATAACCGCTGCCGTTGAAATTCCTATAAGCAGAACGGTGTCGCCGCCCGAGAGCTTTGTCTGAACCTTGTCCATTCTGTTTGCGGAAAAGGTGGCGAAAATAACCCAGCCTATGGAACAGAGAACCATTGTCCACACGGCCATACCCAAGGCCTCGGGGGGTCATTGTGTCCGTTCCCAGGGTTACGCCTACGTTTTGGGTGCCTATGCCGGCGGCGATGGATTCAAACATAACCGAGCCTATCATAGAAAGCCTCATCCACGCCACGGGGCCGCCTACGGTTATAAGCAGGGAAAGCATACCGCTTAAAACAACTACAGAGGGGCCTATAGAGGTTATGGCGCTGCTCTTAAGTGCTTTGTTCATCTGTTTTTTGTCAAGCCCTATCTTCGGCCCTGCCTTGTAGGCCTTAACGGCAAAAATAACGGCCTGAGCCAAAACCAAGCATACGGCAATACCGCAGGCTATCCACATAGGTACACTGTTGGCAATATTCATTGCGTCCATTTAAAATTCCTCCCTTAATATTTAAGATATAAATAAGATATAAAATTGAATAAAAAAAGACAGGGAATATGAACTTCCTTGTCTTTATGTTATAATTATACACCTTGTCAGAATATATTTCAAGGGGCAAATTGATTTTTATGTATTATTTCTGTATCTTTTTACACAGCATTAAACCCTTTTATGTATTGCCGGAGCAAATTTCAAACCGCCGTGGAGATATTCGGCTCTTAAATAGGCGTTGTAAAGCCTGCCGCCGATTTTCAAAAGGCTTTTTCCCTTTACAGCCTCATAGCCCTCCTCAGTTAAATCGGGAAGCTCCCTTTCAAGCATTTTTACCGCAATATCCCTAAATTCCTCTGCATTATCAGCTTTTCTGACGTTTATTCCGTTTTGGAGCCAGTCGGCATAGACGGGAATATTCCTCAAAAGAACAGGAGTTTTCATTGCCAAAGCCTCTAAAACAACTATGCCCTCCGTTTCCTCATAGGAGGGAAACAGGAACAGGTCGGAACCGCTGTGAGCCGCCTGAAGCTGAACCTTATCCACATAACCGGCAAAGGTTAGGTTTGAGGGCTTGTTTAAAACGGCTTCTCTTACGTCTTTCCCCACACAGTTAAGGTTAGAGGAGCCGAACCATATAAATTTATATTGGGGCAGACTTTTGCAAGCTCAATAAAGTCTAAAATGCCCTTTCGGCGAATCATAAGCCCTGCGGACATTATGACCTTATCGTTTTCCGAATAGCCGTATTTTACCCTAAACTCTTTCCCTGCCTCTTCGTTTCGTCTGTAGTCCTCTAAATCAATGCCGTTTGATATTACTCTTATTTCTTTTTTAATACCGTAGTTTTTGAGAAGTCCCTTTGAATATTCGCTTGGAGTAACGATTAAATCTCCCCTGCTGTAGCAAAACTTAAGCCAAAGCTTAAAAAGACCGGAAAAGGTATTTGAACCTATATAGGAATTTCTGAAATCTTCACGGGTAGAGTGGGCGTGATAGACAACGGGAATACCCGACAAATGAGCCTTAAAGGCGGCCAAAACAGACTTCGGGAAAACCGTATTTATATGGACAACGTCAGCCTCTTTCATATTGTCTACACAGTTTAAATTGTTAAGGGCAGCCGCCCTGCGCTGATGATAGGCCGCTCTTCCCACACCGCTTTTTTCAATTTTATTCTGCATTTCCGAATAAATATAAACATTCATAATTTTTCTCCTAAAATTGTTTATGCAAAATTGAAAACAGAAAACTCCAATATTTTATAAAAGCCCATACTGTAAAGGAATATGGCCGCAGGCTTCCCCAAAAGTATAATAAGTACAAATTTGCGGACGGATATTTTGCTTATTCCGGCAAGATAACAGAGGAAATCATCGGGAGCAACGGGAAGAAAAATAAGCAGGGCAAATATTTTTTCAAACTGATTTTCTTTTAAAAGATATTTGCTGTATTTTTGAAAAAACTTTCCCCCGGTAACAACCCTTACAAATTCCCTGCCGCAGCTTCTGGCTATTAAAAAAGCGAGAACGGAGCCTATGCAAATTCCTATATAATTATAGATAAAGCCCATTAAGGGGCCGAAAAAAACGACTCCGAAAACACAGCCCACAGCCCCCGGCAATATGGGTATAACAACCTGAACCGCCTGAATAAACACAAAGGCCAAAGGAGCCGCAATTCCCAAGGAGGTAAGCATATCGTTCATTTTTTCTTCATCTGTAAAAATACCCAGCCTGTACCAATATATAATCAGAGCCGCCGTCAATATACAGCTTATAATACATATACTTCGTTTGTGCAGGCACAGCCATTCCATAACTTTTTTCATGACACCGTTCATAACACAGTCTCCTTATTTAACCCACTGTAAAACAACCGCATAAATACCCTTATACCTATTATAAAACCATATGTTAAATAAAAACAAAACCAATTATAAACTGTTTATAAACTGTTTAAGGAAATGATGATTAATTTACCGAAGCAGATTTGCCTCAGATGCTTTGCTGCACAAAACCGGCTCCGAGTGTGATTTTGTTTCTTCAACCGTGAATGCGTCTCTTCATTTTCAGTGTTTTATAAGAAACACATTTGCGACTTTTAGCAGAAGAAGTACATTCACACCGCCGGACTTTCCGGTTTTCCATTGATGGGCTTACAGGCTTTCAGCAGTCTATTTCGGCTTTATTCCCGGAAATACAGTATGTATAATTCATCAGATAATTATTGAGAGAGAAACGTATGTCAACTTATAATTCTATCTTGCTCAAAAGCAAATTTTTTTATTGCAATTTTTTAGATAATTTTGGTAAGGCAAATCTAATTAAAATTTTTGTAAAATCTAATTAAAATTTTTGTGAAATACTCCTTGTTTTATGGCGGAGCAAGTGTTAAAATAGAATTGATGGGAATTTTTCGGAGTAAATATTATTTTGTGATTTTTACGGAGGAGAATATGGATTATACTGCTATGTTGATAACCTTCTTGGGAGGATTGGGGCTTTTTCTTTTGGGCGTAAGCTTTATGTCCTCAGGGCTTCAGAAAGTTGCCGGAAACAAAATGAGGAAAATTTTGGCTGTTCTTACTAAAAATCGGCTTATAAGTATGGGAGTCGGTACTTTGGTAACGGCCGTAATACAGTCCTCAGCCGCAACTACCGTTATGGTAATCGGTTTTATAAACGCAGGGCTTTTGACGCTTTATCAGTCCGTCGGTATTATTATGGGTGCCAACATAGGTACCACGATTACGGGCTGGCTGGTTTCCGCCACCGAGTGGGCTTCCTTTATGAAGCCTTTGACTATGGGTCCCATTGCCGTTGCCGTAGGTGCCTTAATAGGAATTTTCTTTTCAAAGGGCACTGTTAAAAGTATGGGAGAAATTATAGCCGGCTTCGGTATGCTTTTTATGGGTATAGGCTTTATGACAGAGGGTGCGGAACCCCTTAAGGATTTGCCTGCTTTTGCCAATATGTTCGCTACCTTAGGCAGCAACCCTGTTTTAGGCATTTTGGCAGGCGCCCTTGTTACGGCCATAATACAGTCGTCATCGGCTTCAATAGGTATTTTGCAGTCCCTTGCTTTAGTAGGGCTTGTTACGTGGAACAGCGCCGTCTACATAATTATGGGTCAAAACATAGGGACCTGTGTTACGGCTATTCTTTCTGCTATGGGAGCTTCAAAAAATTCAAAGGCCGCAGCCTGTATACACCTTTTGTTTAATGTTATAGGCTCCGTTCTTTTCAGTGTAGTTGCCGTGTTTTTGTTCAGGTTTGTTGTTCCGGCCTTGGGCAGCTCGGGTATTTCCACAACGGAAATAGCCGTTGTCCATACGGGCTTTAACGTACTTAATACGGTAGTGCTCTTCCCCTTTGCAAACATTCTTGTTAAAATGGCGGAAAAGCTTACTTCCTTTATCAAAGACGACGCAGACGAGGCCGCCCTTGTTCATCTGGACGACAGACTTTTGAAAACTCCCTCTATAGCTATTGAAAACTGCGTCAAGGAAATCGTCAGAATGGGGGAAATGTCTCTCGAGAATCTTACTCTTGCAAGCGATGCCCTTTTCGACCACAACAATGAAAAAATAGAAGAGGTTGACTCCCGTGAGGGCAGCATAGACCTGCTTCAGGGGGCTATTACCAAATTTATGGTTAAGCTTTGCAACTCCTCCCGTATAAGCATAGGGGAAAACAAGGTAGTCACCGCTCTTTTCCACACTGTAAACGATATGGAAAGAATAGGAGACTACAGCGAAAACCTTATAGAGTCCGCCCAGTTTATGATTAAGGAGGACTTACAGTTTTCCGACATTCAAAAGGAAGAACTTAGGAAAATGTGCGATGAAACTATATACTGTGTTTCAAACGCTCTTAATGCTCTTGAAAACAACGACTATAAAAGTATTGAAAAAACAATTAAATCAGAGCAGGAAATCGACGATATGGAGGCTATGTACAGAAAGAAGCATATTGAAAGACTTGCGGCAAACAGTGTAGATGCCACAACGGGAATATCCTATCTCGACACCTTAACAAACCTCGAAAGAGTCGGCGACCACGCCCTTAACGTGGCTCAGGTTGTTATGAAGAGATTCCTGTAAATTATATAAAAAAATTTCTCCCCTTAATTAATTATAGGGGAGATTTTTATATTCATTTATTTTTTTAGGGAAAACCTTTTCCAGTAGGCGGTTGTATTACCCTCCTCCAAAGCTTCCAAATATTCGTCTGCTATCTCGAATATGTCGCTTTCGTCCTTAAGGGAAACTTCCTTTACACCTTTCTTTTTTTCTTTGAGCCACCTTCTAAAGCCCTCTGCCCAGCCTTCTGCTCCTTTTTTTCCTATTTCTTCATAACAGGAAAGCTCCTCGGTTACTTCAAATATAAAATCTTCCGTGTCAATTTTAAACATCTGACTTCCTCCTCGCATAGTACAGCTTCTTTATACATTATACATTAATTTTCCGCCCTTAACAATATGTTTTAATAATATTTTTCACATCTTATTTATAAAAATTTTACAAAGTCTGTAATAATATTTGAAGTTTACTATTGCAAATTACCAAAAAAAATAGTATAATAAAGCCATACAAAATTTTACCACAGGAGGTACTACAAAATGGCATTAGTTACTACTACTGAAATGTTCAAGAAGGCTTTTGAAGGCAAGTATGCAATCGGCGCTTTTAACATCAACAATATGGAAATTATTCAGGGCGTTACAAGAGGAGCCGCAAAGCTCAATTCCGCTTGTATTCTCCAGTGTTCAAAGAGCGCTCTTAAATACGCTACTCCCAAATATCTTAAGGGTATGGTAGATGCAGCCGTTTACGAAACAGGCATCGACATCGCTCTTCACTTAGACCACGGTCCGGATCTCGACACGGTTAAGGAATGTGTTGAAGCAGGCTTTACTTCCGTTATGTTCGACGGCAGCCACTTTGACTATGAAGAAAACGTAGCAAAAACAAAGGAAGTTGTTGAATACGCTCACGCTCACGGTGTTGTAGTTGAAGCAGAGCTCGGTAAGCTTGCAGGCGTTGAGGACGACGTAAAGGTTGACGCAAGCGATGCAATCTATACAGACCCTGACGAAGCTCTCGACTTCGTTCAGAAAACAGGCGTTGACTCTCTTGCTATCGCTATAGGAACAAGCCACGGCGCTTACAAATTCAAAGGCGAACCCAAGCTTGCTTTTGACAGACTTGAAAAGATTACGGAAAACCTTGAAGCAGCAGGCTATCATAACTATCCCATCGTTCTTCACGGCGCATCTTCCGTAGACCCGGCTGTAATTGAGCTTTGCAACAAGTACGGCGGAAATCTTAAGGGCGCAGCGGGTATCCCGGCTGATATGCTGAGAAAAGCAGCTTCTATGGCAGTTTGCAAGATCAATATGGACACAGACATCCGTCTTGCTATGACAGCGGCTATAAGAAAGTTCTTCTCAGAAAATCCCGACCAGTTCGACCCCAGAGGCTACTGCGGTCTTGCAAGAGATATGATTCAAGACTTAGTTGTAAGCAAAATCAGCGATGTTCTCGGTTCAAAAGACTCAATGAAATAATTTCATAAAAGTAATTTATGTTCTTTTAAAATTAAAGGGAGCTGCTGCAAAACAGGCAAGAAAAACCGTTTTGCGGCAGCTCCTATTTGTTGCGGCTTACTTTTTCTGCCGCTGCCTATAAGCTTTCGATTAGGCAATTTTCAGACTGCGAGGTGCCGCCTGCTGCACCGATCGGCACCCGTGGGGGTAGCACAAACCGAGGGAGATGTCAAGGGCTTCGCAAGTCCTCCGGACCCTTGACATCTCCCTCGGTTTGTGCTGTTTAAAAGGTTTTGCGTTTGCCGCAGGGCAAACACCTCTTTTAACAATAGTTTAACTTCGGCTCGGAAACATTTTCGCCTTTTATTTTTTATTGTTTCTATTGTTTGCCGTCAAGCTTTTTTTCGGGGCGTTTTCCGAAGTATTGATAATAATCAACCTTTACATTCCCGTTAAAAAGCTTTCTCTTTTTGTCCGCCCGTCTGCCGTAGAGCTTTTCAAAGCCCTCGTGGGCAGTCAGAAAATAAGCCGACCACGTATCGTTTGGACAGAACAGCCGCCCCATATCCCTGTAAAGCTGTTCAACCTCCTCAATATCCCCCATTCTCTCACCATAAGGGGGATTTGTTATGCAAATACCGTAGTCCTCGGGAAGCTACGCCTCGTTTAAGGGGCATACTTTAAACTCTATGTCCGCTCCTACTTCGGCTCTTTCGGCGTTTTCCCTTGCCAAAGTCAAAACCTCCGGATCAATGTCGCTGCCTATAAGCTTAGGGCGGAAATCCCTGTTTGCGGCCTGCTCCGCTTTTTCTCTTTCTTCCTTAATAATACTTCCGTCAAAAAGCCCCCACTTTTCAAAATCAAAATCTCTCTTAAGCCCCGGTGCAATGTTTTTCGCCATAAGAGCCGCCTCTATAAGGATAGTCCCCGAACCGCAGCAGGGGTCAAAAAGAAGCCTGTCTTTCCTCCAGTAGCTGAGCTCAACCATTCCCGCCGCCATAGTCTCCTTTAAGGGTGCCGCCCCTATGGCTCTGCGGTAGCCCCTTTTATAGAGAGGCGTCCCCGATGTGTCGAGAGTTACCGTGGCAATATCCCTGTTTAAGGAAATTTGTATTATATGCCTCTCCCCTGTCTTGGGAAATCTTTCCGCCTTATATCTTAGTTGGAGCCTTTTTATGACCGCCTTTTCCGCCACCGACTGGCAGGCCGGAACGCTTGAAAGCTGCGACCTTGCAGACTTTCCCGTAATAACAAACCGCCCCTCAAAGGGTATAATTTCCTCCCAGTTAATGGAATATACCCCCTGAAAAAGCTCCTCGAAGCTTTTCGCCGCAAATTCCTTAAGTTTTATCAAAACACGGCTTCTGCTTCTTATCCATAAATTACACCGGGCAATATCCTTTCCGCTGCCCTGAAATTCTATCATACCGTCTGAAACCTTTAAATTCTCGCAGCCTAAGTTTAAAAGCTCCCTTTTGACAATAGCCTCAAGGCCGAAGGTTGAAGTAATAATTATATTATATTTATTCATAGAAAATTCTCCTTAAGCTTCTGCTTTTTATACTGAACAATATTATATCACCCTCATAAAATAATATCAACCGAAAGAAAAGATAAAATTTTTCTAAATCACAAAAACCTATGAAAATCGTTGGGTAAAATTTTGCCTATAGCATAATTAAAAATAAATTAAAAAAAATATAGGTTCTTTACAAATTAAAAAAAATATGTTACTATAAAATAGAATATTGATGGAAAAGTATATTTGTTATATTTACGGAAGTGTCTGCTGACTTGTTATTTTTCCGAAAAATAAAGGAAAACACCACGGCAGAATCATAGAATAATACAAGTTTGTTTCATGGGTATTACAATATGAT
>JAJQFB010000083.1 GCA_021201395.1 Clostridiales bacterium
CTCAAATACAGTATATCACAAAAAATTAGCCGCAGCAGCACTTTCATCACTATTATAATGAAAAACGTCAGACGGCTTGCGGAAACAAAGCTTGTTGTTTTAATTTCTCACAGGCTTGAAAATTTAAGGGGTTCCGAAAAAATATTTGTTTACGATAAGGGCGAAATAGCCGAACAGGGGCAATTCAGCGAGCTTATAAGCAAAAACGGCCTGTTTGCAGGTATGTATAACAAGCAAAAATTTTATGAGGAATACAACACGGGAGGTGAGCCTGATGAAAAAGAGTAAAAGCAACATAAAAATAATGGCGGAGCTTATTGTTCTCATAAAGCCTATGATACCCGTAATAATTTTTGCGGTTTTGCTCGGAATTTCGGGTTTTATAGCCGCTTCGGCCATTCCCGTTTTGGGGGCTTCGGCTCTTATGAATATTTTAGGTCTGCAAAATGCCCTTGCGTTTAAAACAGCGGTTATTCTTATGGTCTGTGCCGCTCTTTTAAGGGGTATTTTAAGATACGGCGAACAGGCCTCAAACCATTATCTTGCCTTTAAGCTTCTTGCCATAATAAGGAGCAAGGTTTTCGGCACTTTAAGGCGTCTCTGCCCGGCCAAGCTTGAGGGCAGCGGAAAGGGCAACCTAATAGCCCTTATAACAAGTGACGTAGAGCTTTTGGAGGTGTTCTACGCCCACACAATCTCCCCTATCCTTATAGCAGCTGTTACCTCAATAATCTACACACTTTTTATAGCATATTTTTCTCCTCTTTTGGGTCTTATAGCGGCGATAGCCTATATAACCGTAGGTATTTTCATACCCCTGCGGAACGAAAAAAATGTAAAAGCCCCCGGCAGAGAATACAACGAAAACTCCGGAGAGCTTAACACAATTTTTTTAGACAGTTTAAGAGGTCTTAAAGAGCTTATGCAGTATGACTGTGTAGATGAAAAGCAGGAGGAAATTCTGAACAAGACAATAACCCTTGAAAATCTCCAAAACGACCTTAAGTCAAGAGAAATCAAAACAACAAACATAACGGAGCTTACAATATATCTGTTTAATATTATAATGATATTCTCGGCCTTTTTGATGTACCGTTCGGGCTCTGTGGGCTTTTCCGCCGCCTTGGTCTGCTCCGTTACGCTTATGAGCTCCTACGGCCCCGTTACCGCTATAAGCAATCTTTCAAACAACCTTGCAAAAACCCTTGCAAGCGGAGAAAGAATTTTAAATCTCCTTGAGGAGGAGCCTGAAACCGAGGATAAGACAGACGGAATCGACAGCCTATTGGAGGACATAAACTGTCAGAGCATAGACTTCAGCTATGACAAGGTTAAAATTCTTGACGGCATAAGCCTTAAAGCGGAAAAGAACAAAATAACAGGGCTTTTAGGCAAGAGCGGCTGCGGAAAATCAACCCTTCTTAAGCTCATAATGCGATTTTGGGACAAGGACAGCGGCAAAATTTTACTTTCCGGCAATGAAATAAAGGAGATAAATACAGCCTGCCTCAGAGAAAATGAAAGCTACTGCACTCAGGAGACTCACCTTTTTAACGACACAATAGCCAACAACATAAAGATAGCCAAACCAAAGGCCACACAGGCCGAAATAGAGGAAGCCTGTAAAAAGGCCTCCCTCCACGAATTTATAAAGACCCTGCCCGATGGTTACGACACCCAAATAGGCGAGTTGGGCGACAGGCTCTCCGGCGGCGAAAAACAGAGGATAGGCCTTGCAAGAGCCTTTCTCTCTCCTGCCCCCATAATGCTTCTTGACGAGCCCACAAGCAATCTTGACAGCCTCAACGAAAAAATAATACTTAAAGCTCTCCACGAAAACAGAGACAAAACCGTTGTCCTGGTTTCTCACAGACCCTCAACCTTAAGTATAGCCCACAGGGTATACACCGTTAAAAAAGGAGCTGAATCCCAATGAAAATATTATTTATAGCCGCAGGCTTCCTGTTTATGGGCTTAGGCGTGGTAGGGGTTTTCTTCCCTATACTGCCTACGGTTCCCTTTCTGCTCCTTGCGTCAGTCTGTTTTGCAAAGGGCAGCGACAGAGTTGACCGCTGGTTTAAGTCCACAAAACTCTATAAAAACAATCTTGAAGAATTTCAAAAAAACGGCAGTATGACAATGAAAACAAAGCTCTGCATACTTATCCCCGTTTCGGCAATGCTCCTTCTTGCGTTCTTTATGATGCACAACATCCCCGGAAGAATCGTCATTGCAGTCTTAATCGTTTTAAAATATTACTTCTTTATATTCAGAATTAAAACCATAAAATAATTATTATGGGAAAATGATGATTTAAAAAAATACACAAAAAGAAAAGAACGTTCCGCCTGCTGCACATCATTCGGAACGTTCTCTAAGGGAGCGATGATTAATTCGCCGAAGCAGATTTGACGCAGATTTTTTCGAGTGTTAGGAAGGCATTTGAGGGCATAGCCGGAGCCTACGCCCCCAATGCGTGACGAAACAATCGGGAAAATCGGCGGTGAAGATGCGAAGAGCTAATTAATCAGCGGTTCCCTAAATCAAAAACACTTTTTAACAGATTTCCGCTGATTATAAGCACGGCAGAATCACAGATTTTTACAGAAATATTACAGAAAGTTTTATTACGGCAGTCAACAGATTGTCATCCATACTGCAGCGATTCATATTGCGGCGCAAAGTGTATGCTTTCTATTTTCCAATGCAGAGAGTTTTATCACCTTAATTTTAAATTGTAAAAACCCTTTCACGGTTGCTGCCGGACTTCTTTCCGGTTCTCTGTTATCGATAGACCGGTATTGTATAACTGCTTTAAAACAATAACACCGCAGGGGTTGTTAATCCTCTGCGGTGTGTTTTGTGCTTTTATATTCCTGTTTTTTATACTCTCGGCATAAGCCCGACTTTTTTATAGACCTTTCCGAGAGTTCTGTAAGCTATGCGGCTTGCTTTTTCCGAGCCTTCCTTTATGACGCTTTCTATATAGCCCTTGTCGCTTAAAACACGGACATATTCCTCTTTGACAGGTCTAAGCTCTTCACAGACAGCCTCGGCAACGGCAGTCTTGAAAGCTCCGTAGCCAACGCCCGTAAATTCCTTTTCAGCTTCTTCAAGAGTCTTTCCGCTGACGGCGCAGTATATGTTTAAAAGGTTTGTTATGCCCGGTTTTTCGGGGGAGGCCTTTACAAGGTTGTCGGAATCGGTTACGGCTCTTTTTATTTTATTTGCAATTTGGTTTAAGTCATCGTTTAGGAGAATTATGTTGTTTGCATTGGCACTTTCGGATTTTGACATTTTCCTCTCAGGCTCCTGCAAGCCCATAATTCTGGTGCCTGCCTTTCCGATGTAGGCTTCGGGAACGGTGAAAGTTTGACCGTAGGCGTTGTTGAAGCGTTCGGCTATGTCTCTTGTTATTTCAAGGTGCTGACGCTGATCCTCTCCTACGGGGACAAGGTCGGCCTGATAGAGAAGAATATCCGCCGCCATAAGGCAGGGGTAAGTAAAGAGACCTGCGTTTATGTTGTCGGCGTGTCTTGCGGATTTATCCTTAAATTGGGTCATTCTGTTAAGCTCGCCCATATATGTGTAGCAGTTTAGAACCCAGGCAAGCTCTGCATGAGCCGAGATGTGGGACTGTACAAAGACGATGTTGCCTCCCTCGTGAAGCCCCATAGCCAAAAACAGGGCTAAAATTTCCCTTGAGCGTTTCCTTTTTTCGGACGGTTCCTGCCTTACCGTCAGGGTATGCAAATCCGCTATGGCGTAGATACAGTTATATTCCTTTGCTAATTTCTGCCAGTTTTTTAAAGCCCCCAAATAGTTGCCCAAGGAGGCGTCTCCCGAAGGCTGCATCAGGCTTAATATTGTTTTATTTTCAGACATTTTTCCACCTCTGTAAATTTTTTGCATTTCATTTAGTAAAATTATATAACTTTCCGCTCAAAATTGCAATAGAATAAGTGTGTTTTATAAAAAAATATTTATAAAACACATAAAAACAGCCTGCAATTATGTTTTGGCGTAAATTTTTTTTATTTTTGCATTAATTTCTTTTGATTTTTTCGGTATTTTGCGATATAATTATATAAGGGAAAGGCTATGTGATAAACTTATACTATTTTTATAAAGGAGTTGTTTTTTTATGAAGATTAACAGGATTTTACTTTACTCGGCCATAACGGCGGTCGGTCTTAACGCCTTGTCTGTTTCGGCTGTTTACGGGAATAATTCGGCGGAGCAGGGGGCCGCTGTTTACGTAAACGGAAAGCAGGCCGACACAGGGATTGTTGTTGACGGCAGGACGCTTGTGCCTTTAAGAGGGGTTTTTGAAGCCTTGGGGGCAGAGGTCAGCTATGACGCCGAGGAAAAAAGTGCCGTTATTGCGGCGGAGGATATTGAAATTATTATAACGGCAGGAAGTGATGTTATGAAAGTAAACGAAAATGAGGTTGGATTTGATGTGGCGGCTGAGATTATAGATGATTCAATTATGATTCCCGTCAGAGCCGTAAGCGAAGCCTTAGGGGCGGAGGTCAGCTATGACGCCGAAACCAAAGCGGTAAGCATAACCAAGGAAACCGCAGAAAATACAGAAGCGGCGGAGGCTGTTCTTGCGAAAATTGACAGTACAAAGTGGCAGTATAACGAGGAAAGCAATGTTTACTGGCAGGTTGGCATAGAATATTGCTCCAATCCTGCGGATTTGACATATGAAACCTTAGGCATATTCGTCCCTGGTGAATATATGGACGCAGAACCTAACGGCGATGGAACCTACACCTGTTCCGTAAACACAACAGGAGAGGTAAAAGGCTATACAAGCGAAACGGCGCCTATGGTTATACCCGTAAACACTCCGGGCTACAGTGCAATGGCCGCACCTACGGATTATGTCAGCGGTGCCGAAAGCTATACAAGCGAGGGCTTTATATATGTTAATGCAGGCTGCCGCGGAAGAGATCACGGGGCTCCTACGGGAATTACCGACCTTAAGGCGGCAGTAAGATTTATAAGATATTCCTCTGAGAATATCCCCGGAAGCACGGACAGAATTTTCACCTTTGGTGTGAGCGGCGGCGGCGCACAAAGTGCTCTTATGGGAGCAACGGGAAACAGCAGCCTTTACACACCCTATTTACAGGCCATAGGAGCAGCAGAGGGCTACAGCGATGCTGTTGCAGGGTCTATGTGCTGGTGTCCCATAACGAACCTTGACTATGCCGACGCAGCCTACGAGTGGAATATGGGTATTACAAGAGAGGACTTAACCGAAGAGGAACAGGCTCTCTCCGACGGTCTTGCTTCGGCCTACGGCGAATATATAAATTCTCTCGGCCTTAAGGACGAAAAGGGAAATGTACTTACACTTGAAGAATCCGAAAGCGGAATCTATCAGGCAGGCAGCTATTATGACTATATTAAGGAAGTAATCGAAACATCTCTTAACCATTTCTTAACCGATACAGAATTTCCCTATACTCCCACTTCTTCAAGCGGCAGCTTCGGCGGTGGCAATTTCGGCGGCGGTATGGACGGAAACGCAAGAATCGAGGATATGGACGGAATAGCCCGTACGGAAACCTCAAAAAAAATCGACGAAACAACCTATGAAACGGCTCAGGAATATATAGACTCTTTAAACAGTGACTATCAGTGGGTTATTTACGACAGCGAAACAAACACGGCTTCCGTAACAAGTGTTGAGGACTTTGTTAAAAACTGTAAGAAAGCGTCAAAGAAATTAGGTGCTTTCGACCAGCTTGACAGGGGACAGGGCGAAAATACACTTTTCGGCTATGCAGACGGAAACGGCGCCCACTTCGACAGTGTTTTGTCGGAGCTTTTATCGGGAACGGACTACGAAGCGGAATTTGCCGAGGATTTATCAAAAACCGATTCTGTAGGAAACACTGTTGATGTAAGGCTTGATATGTATACTCCCCTTTACTATATAAGCGAAGCCTATGAGGGCTACGGCTCTTCCGATGTGGCCGAATACTGGAGAATCAGGACGGGCATAAACCAAAGCGACACGGCTCTTTCCACAGAGGTAAATCTTGCCCTTGCCCTTGAAAATTACGGCAGAGAGGTTGACTTTGAAACCGTCTGGGGACAGGCTCACGTTGAGGCCGAAAGAAGCGGAAGCTCAAGCGGCAACTTCATAGAATGGGTAAATGACTGCCTTAAATAATGGGGAAGCATTAGTGAGTTGTTTATCAATATGTTATTAATCTCTGTTTAATCTGTTTATTATGTAATTTTTAACTTGTATTTGGTAAAAATGTACAAAAAAAAGAAAGAGGTTTTTGCATTTTTATCAAAAAAATTATGATATAATTACATTGTGGAATTAATTAAATAAAAAAAGGAGGTTTATTATGAAACGCAGACTTTTAGCTTCGGCTCTTGCTATTGCTATGTCTATTTCTTCATTTACCTTTGTTTCCTTTGCCGAAGAAACGGCGGACGAGACGGACGTTATAATTGAAGAATCAGACGATGAAGCTTTGAGCGACTCTGCCGTTGATGCCGATTCGGAAGAAGCTTCCGAAGAAACAGAAGAAACGGCTGCCGCAGAAAGCACAAGCACGGCAACAAGCGCCGATTTGGCGGATTCCGACGTTGTTTCCTGGACAATCGGAGCAACGAGAACAGTTTCCACCTCTGCCGCAACGGCTTCCTATGACAGCGATGGAAACCTCTCCACTCTTGTCTTGGCTCCCAACGGCTCCGGTAAATGTTCTACGGACGATGAGGAATATCTCTATACAATTACAGAGGTTGAATCGTCTATGAACTTTGTTCTGGAAGCTGATATGACGGTCGACAAGCTGTTTACAAACGCTACGGGAAGTACAAAACAGACTACGGCCGGCCTTGTAATTATGAGCGACCCTTCAAGCTCCGCTTTTTCCGATGGAACGGCGTCAAACAGACATGAAGAGGGTATGATGCTTAAGATTTACCGTGAAAGCGATTCCGTTTTCGGTTTTTCACAGAGAACTCTTGATGAAGGTGCATCAGAGGCCACGGAAAACGTATTCTTTGACGTAGACGACTTCGATGCAGGCGGAACAAACTTAGGCACATGGCACCTTACACTTTCAAAGTCGGCCACAACCTACAGCTTTAAGGTTGAGGATTCCGACGGAAATTCAAAAACGGTTTATTACGACACAACAACTATGTTCGGCGATACTTTCTACCCCGGCTTTATGGCCGCAAGAGACATCACCGTAACATTTACGAACATCAGCTTTATCGCTGACGCAAATCAATATACCGACGTAACAGTAGTATCCGAACCTACTCAGACGGAATATTATGTAGGCGAAAACATCAACACAGACGGTCTTGTTGTTCAGGTTACATATATTGACGGAGACACAGGGGAGGAAAAAACGGAAATAATCGACGACTATGTTGTTTCCGGCTTTGATTCATCTTCAACAGGCGACAAAACTCTTCTCGTAGGAAAAGCGGGCGTTTACGCAAGCATACCCTACACCGTAAGAAAGATAAGAGTTACGGCTGTTAATGTAACACGGGAACCCATCAAGAACGAATATTACGAATATCAGATTTTGGACGCTGACGGCCTTACAGGCAAGTTTGTCTTTGAGGACGGCTCAACGGAAACAATCGGCTATTCCGATGTATACGACGACGACGGTCTTGTAATAGGCGAGGAAAGAAACTTCTGCCTTTATGTGGACGGCGAAGAGGTATATGACCTTGAGAGTTACTTTACATCGGCAGACGCAAAGGTAACAACTCTTGACATAGGTTATCTTTCAACAGATACAAAGGACGACTACGGAGTTGTATATTCCGCTCCTCTTACAATACATTCCCTTACTCTTACGGAACTTACCGTAACTGTAAGACCCACAAAGAGGGAATATGTCTTAAATGAAGAATATTTACAGTCCGGTCTTGTTATAAAAGGTATCTATACAGACGGTTCCTCTCTTGTTTACGACTATTTTGAGGAATATAACTATGATGTTACGGGCTTTGATTCATCTGCTCTGGGAACCGTTACCCTTACGGCTACCTTAAACACAAATACATCATATACGGTGACATTTGATGTTTACATAGTAGAAAAGCTTACTACAGACATCCTTATAACAAGATACCCCAGAACTACATATACAAATGATATGACAGTTTCCGAAATCGGCGAAACCATAAGAGACGGTTTAGCTGTGTCTGTTGAATACAACGATGACACAATGGATGAGCTTACAGGCTGCTCCGTAACGGAAAATTCAAGCCTTACGGCTCTTAACAGCGTATGCGCCGAATACGGAACCTACGACCTTACAAGCGGAGACTATTACGTTGACTTAAGCGAGCTTACGGCAGCCGCTTCAAGCAATGGTACTGTTTCCAACGGAACATATACTGTATATGCCGTTCCTACGGAGCTTGAATATGACGCTCTCGAATTCAGCGTAACAGTTTGGGATTCAACTACTCATTTTTGGAGAAGAACAGTATTCGGCCAGTCCTCGGGCAACTCCACATGGACAAACCTTTCAGACCCGGACGAAACAGGCTTCTCCGAAAGCATAAATCTTAAGTCATGGAACGGCGCCGGCAAGATTACTACCGGCGGCAACGACGGTCTTGTTTACTACTACACAAGATTCGACCCTGACAATAACTTTACCCTTAAGGGCGATGTTGAGGTTGTTCAGTATCTTGCAACAGACGACAAGTCCCGTTCGGCTCAGGAAGGCTTCGGTATTCAGTTCAGAGACACAATCTCACTCTTAAGCAAGGAGGACGGAGAGTATCTGGTTGACGCATACAACAGAGCCGGAATTACACTTTCCGACGGCTCCACTTTCGACGGAGAGGACATCTTCTATGAAATCCTCTGCAGAGGCGGCTATTCAAACGGAACATCTCTTTCAACGTCGAATAAGGAAAGCTGGTCTGTAAGCTCAAGTGCAATTACTGCTTACCGCGACAGCAGCTTAACTCCCGTTGCTACCATAGACGAGGCTTATATCGATAAATACGGCGAGCCCGTTCCTATCAGAAACAACTCAACTCAGGAATATTCAAATATGGTTCTTGCAGGTACCTTTACCGCAGGAAGCTACCCCACAGATTCAAGTGCAAGCTCTTATTACTTTAATACACACAAGCAGCGTATTAATATGTACATAAGAACGGGCGTTACGGAAGCATATTCCACAAATCAGACGGCGGTTGTAAACTACGGCCCCTACTGCTTATATGGAACAACAGGCGACGAGCCTACAGGTGAGTTCTATCCTAAGACAGGTGACGTTTACACAATCAGCCTTTCAAGAATCAACGGCGGTTATTATGAATCCTGTACAATTAAGACAGTAGGCGACAACAACGCAGACTTCAGAGACGAGTGGGAAGGAAAGACTTTCTATAAAGCTTGGTACTGGGGAGACGAAGAAATCGAAAGCGATCCTCTCCTCGATAACGACGATACGGTTATTTACACAGGCTTCGTAGCCGCAAGATGGGCCGAAGTCAATGTAAGCAATATTGAATGGTACGATTCCTCCACAGAAACAGATAAGGTTTACAAAGAAGAAGAAGACGATGTAAAAACACCTACGATAACAATTACTTCTCCTCTTTATACGAAAAAGACCGATTACTCCCTTAAGGTTAAGATAAATAACAAAATGGGCGGTATAGCTACAATCAAGGTAAACGACAAGGTTGTTGCAAGCGGCGTTGTACTTTCAACAAAAGCGCTTTCATTTGATGTAACCCTCAATGAAAACTCAACAAACAGCGTTTATATTGTGTATAAACCGAACCAAAACGATACGCTGTCAAGCTATGATACGGTTACACTTTCAGAAACCATTACCTGCTGCAGCGAAATTTACAGCGAAACGGAGGATCTCTATGTAGCTCCCGATGTAGACTATACGGGCTATGACGGAGTTTTGGGAACTCCCGGGGGAACGGGAGAGAGAAATTCGCCTCTTAACATAGACTCGGCTATAGCTTTGGTAAACTACGGCCAGAAGATTATAGTTTTGGACGGTATCTATTACAGAGACGACACAGTGCTGCTCTACGAAGCTAACTTCGGTTTTGAGAGTGCAATGAAATATCTCTGGGCAGATGAAGGAGCAACACCCGTCTTTGATATGCAGGACGGCCCTGAAGGCTTACACGCCTACGGCGACTGGTGGTGGGTTAAAGGCCTGTCCTTTATGAACGCCAAAGACAATAACAAGGGCGGTGCCTTAGCAGCTTCCAACTGTATCATAGACAACTGTAAGTTCTATGAAAACGGTACTACGGGCTTCCAGGTTTCCGGTTCGGGAAGCGATGCTTTCTACGAATGGCCCGCAAGAAACCTTATAGTATACTGTGAGGTTTACAACAACCAAGACTCCTCCGGAAACAACGCCGACGGCTTCGGCTGTAAGCTTACCGTAGGAAACGGAAATGTATTCAAGAACTGTGTATCTCACCACAACCTTGACGATGGCTGGGATTTCTATTCAAAGACAATTTCAGGGTATATAGGTGCAACCGTTCTTGAGGACTGTATATCATATAAGTGTACCTACTATCTTAACGCCGACGGCTCCGAGGAAGAATATTTCAAAGGCTCCGGAAACGGCTTCAAGATGGGCGGCGACAGTATGTATATTCAGCACTATGTTAAAGACTGTATAGCTTTCCAGAATGAAAATACGGGCTTCTCTTCAAATGCTAACCCGGCGCTTAAGTTCAGAAATTGCGTAGGCTGGAAGAACGGCGGAGCCAACTTCTCCCTTTATACGGGTCTTGAAACAAGCAAGCAGAATTACAACTATAACTTAGATGGTTGTATTTCGGTAAACAACGGAAGTGCAGACTCACTCGGAACCGTAAACCGTGAAAATTCAACCACGGCTCTGCTTCTCTATGATGAAAACGGCGAGCTTGTTTATGATGACGACGGAAATACGATTACAGTAACAGATGCAAACGGCGACACGATTTCCGTTCCCGTTTACCCCAACGCAGCTGAAACAGATATATTGATTGACAGCCTCCTTGAGAGCTATCCCGAAGCGGCCGAGGCAATCAATAACTACAGCTTAACAATTAACCATCTTTCTGACCTTATGGCTGTTGCGGCTGCTACAGATCCCGAGAAGAAAGCTATAATCGATATTATAAGAACCGATAAAAACGTGCCTATTATTTCAGACACCAACTATTGGATCTTAACCAAAGGCTCAAGCAGTCAGATGGGTACAAACGCAAGCGGCGAAAGCTGGGAGTCTGACTGGTTTGAAAGCACTAACGTAAGCGATATGGTAACAAACGGCTTCATAGCTCAGAATGAGGACGGCTCATATATCAGAAACGGCTTCCTTGTAAGAGCAGAGGGTCACGAATATGAGTATGATGAGGACGGATATGATATACCGGATTATCCCGCTGTATATTATGTTAAGTTCCCCGATGCCGAAACGGCTGTAGCTTATTCTTCCGCAGGCAGTGTGGAAGAAACAGAAACCACAACGGCTGCTAAGAAGAGCTCGGGCGGAGGCGGCGGAGGTTCCTCTTCGGTTAGAAAATCTACCGAAACGGCTGACGAAGCAGACGACTCATCAAGCAGCTCAGGAAGCAGCAGCTCAGGCTCATCAGGCTCATCAAGCTCAGGCGGCTCATATGACGGAAGCAGTTCAGGCTCATCAAGCGCTTCGAGCTTTAAGGATATTTCCTCAAGACCTTGGGCAGAGGAAGCTATAAACGCTTTGTCTAAAGCAGGTATCATAAGCGGCGTAAGCTCAACAGAGTTTGAGCCCGATAAGTATATCACAAGAGCCGATTTCTGTGTAATGATTTCAAGAGCCTTAGGCTATACAGGCGGCGGCTCAACAGACACAGACTTTGACGATATAGACACAGGCAAGTATTACGCAAGCTATGTTGCATATGCGGCTGACGCAGGTCTTGTAACAGGCTATGACGACGGAAGCTTCAAGCCCGAAAACTATATCTCAAGACAGGAAATGATGACTGTTATAGCAAGACTCTTAGGTGCTGACGGAACAGAGGATACAGCGGCTAACGATGTATTCACCGACAAGAACGACATCTCCGCTTGGGCGGCTCCCTATGTTGCTCATCTTGCAGACTCCGGCATTATTAACGGTACAGATACGGGACTTCTTCCTCTTGAATACATAACAAGAGCACAGGCAGCAGTTTTAGTATACAACGCTATCGTTAAGAGTGAAGAGGCCGAAGCTGAAGAGGAAGCTGAAGAAGCCGATGATTCCTCAGAGGCCGCAGAAGCTGACGAAGCAATCGAAGAAGAAACCGAAGCAGAATCCGATGAGGAAGAAGCCGAGGATTCCGAGGAAACAGAGGACGAAACCGATGAAACCGAAGCTTCCGAAGAAGAAACAGATTCCGATGAAGCGGCGGTTGTGGAAGAGTCAACCGAGGAAACAGCTTAAGAAAAGCTTAGGCCGAAATTACAAATAATTAAATAAAACATAAATTCGAGCGGGCCATTAATTTGGCCCGCTCCTTTTATGTAGCCGAAAAACTAAACCACCTGCTATGCGAGTGGACCCCGGCAGCTTCAGCTTCAAGTAGAAAGCAAAAACCTCCTGTGTTAAAATAGAAGTGATCTGGCAACCACACCCAAATTGACAAGGAGGTAGAGATGCAAAAAACATCTACTGTGAATTTGTTTCTTCATTATAAGAACAAACGGAAGAAACAAATTCACGGCAGTTTAGCACATACAAAACGGGAATGTAAACCACATTGTGTTTGCACCTAAGTATCGCCTACAAGTAATATAAAGAAAACTGCATATGGATATAGGTCAAGGGGAAGTACACTGACCCGTTTACGGGTGAGCAGGTACCAAAAAGCAAGAAGTAAAACCGCTTAAGCGGTAAGCGTAATGAAGTAGTGTAGGAGTCAAACTTATTCAATGCGCTTGCAAGTTTCACATCGTGAGGTGTGGGAGAGAAGAAGCAATAGCGAAATCGCAGCCTAACGAACAGAGGAGAACCGAAAAGAAGTTCGGCAGTGTGAATTTGTTTTCTTTAGAAGAAACAAATTCATGGCGGATAGTAACGAAAACCTGCGTGGTATGGGCGATAAGCAAAGAAAAACTGACCAAGAAAGGTTTGGTCAGCTGTCTTGACTACTATTTGAATCGTAGACATATTTTGAAATTGAATTGAACCGCCGTATGCCGAGCGACACGTCAGATTGTCTAACAAAACCCTGCCGGAGAGGGCAGATCATCGGATATTCTGTTTCTCGACGCTATGAAAATCGATGTTTAATAGGATTGAGCAAAGTATTATGCCCTGCTTAATTCAAACCTTTTTTGATTTCCGAAATCGGAAGCAAGCCAAATAATCGCTTAAGGTTATAAGCGATAAACATTGACGCACTTTCGGCATCTGCATTTTTAATTCCTTTGCATCCGATGCCATTGGTAATAGCTGATTCAGGTCATTTATATCGTTAGTTGCTGCTGCATCAATTGCAAAGTGATTTTTGCTGTCAACAACAGCCTGAACATTATAGCATATATTTATTGCTCCGTTATTTTTCATTTTGCGGCTGTCCGGGTCTATTAATGTTTTTTTCTAATCCTTCGGCACGAAGCTCTTCCCTTTGGGTTTCATACTTTTGTTTAAGCTGCTGATAGGCTTCAAGTTTTTCTTTAAGCGTATCAATCGGCACTTTCTGACGCTCCATTGCCGTTAAATATTCCGATATTTGTTCTTCGGCATAAGCAATTTTGTTTTTCAAGCTGTTTTCACTTATACAATAGGAACCCGAAAGATGTCGGGCGACCGTAAGGTCGGTTTTGCTATCGCAAAACTTCTGATGTGTTTACTGTTTTGTGCACAGATTTTTGTGCCGTCTATAGCAACCGATTTTCCGTCAATTAAACCCCATCCTTTTAAAATAAGTGTGAGATTTCTTAAGGAACCGCTGATTAATTAGCTCTTCGCAGCTTTCACACTGCTTCGGCGAATTAATCATCGCTTCCCTAATAGTTTGATGTTTCATGCCCTTGCACCACCTATTTGCATTCTCTGGCTATATTATACCATATTTGTGTTATTTTAACAATAGCTTTTGCAATTAAATCAGTGTTTCCTTAAAGAATTTACATAGGCATCAATTACACGGACAGGACTATCCTGATCAATTAATTCATCTAAGGATACCGCTGCGACTTGTATTTGGTTCCTGTCTTCTCCTGTAATATATGCCATAATAATCCTCCATTAACATTCATTATCTTGTATGATTATTATAGTATAAATCGGTATATATTGCAGGTATTATATACGATAATTGTTAGACAGTCTGATACACGGTGGTGTGAGAGGAGGGAGAAAATTTCTCCTACTAGATTGTATTTTTATAAGTTTTTTATTCTTCAAAAAGGGCTTTTGCAAATTCCCCGGCGTTAAAGGGACGGAGATCGTCTATACCCTCGCCTACGCCTATGAAGCGAACGGGAATTTTAAGCTCGTTTTTAATTGCTATTATTATACCACCTTTGGCCGTTCCGTCTAATTTTGTCAGGATAATACCTGTTATGTCGGCGGCCTCTTTAAAGAGCTTGGCCTGTTGGAGGGCGTTTTGACCCGTTGTTGCATCGAGAACGAGGAAAACCTCCTTGTGGGCGGCTTCATTTTCTCTTGAAATAACCCTTGAAATTTTCTTAAGCTCCTCCATAAGGTTTTTCTTGTTGTGGAGTCTGCCGGCAGTGTCGCAGATTAATATGTCTGTTTTTCTGTTTTTTGCCGCCGAAACCGCATCGAAAACAACGGCGGCCGGGTCTGAATTTTCGGCGTGCTTTATGACCGTTACATCATTTCTCTCGCCCCAGACCATAAGCTGGTCTATGGCGGCGGCTCTGAAAGTGTCTGCGGCGGCCAACATAACCGACTTTCCCTCTGATTTATAATAGCTTGTAAGCTTGCCTATGGTGGTGGTTTTGCCTACGCCGTTTACGCCTATGACAAGTATAATTGATGGCGAGGGCAGCTCTAAAGCCTCATCATCGGCTGAAAGCATATCGGAAATTACCCTTATAATAAGCTCCTTTACCTTGGGAACCTCTTTTATTTTTTCCTTTTTGACAATATCCTTTACCCTTCCTATAATTTCCAAAGAGGTTTCAACACCTATATCCGCCATTATAAGGGCTTCCTCAAGCTCATCGTAAAGGTCATCGTCTATTTCCGTAAAGCCTTTTAAAACCCTGTCCACTCCCGAAAGTATGTTGTCCCTTGTTTTTTGAAGCCCCGACTTTATTCTTGCAAAAAAGCCCTTTTTCTTAGGCTCCTCTTCGGCTGCTTCTTCTGCAATCGGTTCTTCTTCCGCTTCCTCTGTTTCTTCTGCTTCTTCTGCTTCTTCCGAAGCAGGAGTCTCCGCAGGTTCTTCGGCTTCTTCCTCGGCAGGCATAACCTCGGCTATATCCGCCGTGTCCTCATAAGAGGGCAGGGGACTTTCGCTCTTTTCTTCCGAAACAGAATTTTCTTCCGCCTTTTCCTGTTCGGTAAAAATATTTTCATCAGGCTCCTTTATATTTTCGGGTTCGTTTTTATTCTTCTTAAAAAAATTAAATAATGCCATTTTGTTTTACCTCCCTTATTCCGATAAAGCATCGGCTTCCTTTAAGCTTACGGAAACCATCTTTGAAATGCCCTGCTCCTGCATGGTTATGCCGTAGAGGGTGTCGGCTTCCTCCATGGTTCCCTTTCTGTGGGTAATCAGTATAAATTGTGTTGTTGCCGATAAATTCTTTATGTATTTGGCATATCTCGTTACGTTTGCATCGTCAAGAGCCGCCTCTATTTCGTCGAGTATACAGAAAGGCGATGGCTTAAGACGAAGTATGGCAAAAAGCAGTGCCATAGCCGTAAGGGCTCTTTCACCTCCCGACAAAAGAAGCATACTCTGGAGCTTCTTTCCCGGGGGCTGGGCGTTTATTTCTATACCGGAATTTAAAACGTCCGTTTCATCGGAGAGGACTATGTTGGCTTGGCCTCCGCCGAACATTTCCTTAAAAACATCTCCGAAGTTTTTGTTTATGGCCTTAAACTGCTCCGCAAATTTTTCCCTCATAAGCCCCTCAAGCTTATCGGCAATTTCGCTTAAATCCTTTTCGGCCTTTTCTATGTCAAGCCTTTGGGCTGTCAAAAATTCGTGCCTTCCGTTTGCCTCTTCAAATTCCTGCGGAGCAGAGGCGTTTATGCTTCCGAGAGCCTTAATTTTCCCCCTAAGCTCCTTTGATTTTTGGTGGAGCTTCGGCAGGGGCAGCTCGACCTTAAACATCTTCACGGCTTCGGGATAGGTTATTTCATAGTTTTCCCACATACTGTCGTAAAGGGCGCGGCTTTTTTCATTTACTGCGGAAAGACGCTCGTCTCCCGTTGTTTTTTCCCTGTTTAGGTTTATAAGGGTGTCGTTAAAGCCCTTTATTTCCTCTTCAAGCTCCGAAACGGCTGTGTTTACTGTATAACGTTCCTTAAGCTTTTGGCTGTAGGAACCGCTGTTTCCGGCAGAGGATTGGTTTATTTCCTCGGCCTCCGCTGTTTTTTCGGCTTTTTCCGCCTTGTTTTTTTCAATATCGGCCTTTAAGCTCTCGGCTCTTTTCGAGTTATTTTGAGTGGTTTGCTTTATTTCTTCAATTTCAGTTTTGAGCCTTTCAATGTCCTTGCTTTCGGCTGAAATTTCGGCGGATATTCTTTCGGTTTCAAGTTTCAGAGAGGTTGAAAGAGAGTTCATTTTCTCAAGCTCCGCTCTTTTGTCTGTGTTTTCAAGCCTTGAGCGGTTAAGCTCCTCGTTAAGGCCGGATATTTTGTCCTCGTTTTCCGAAAGAGAGGAATTTAACATTGACAGAGCTTCCGACGCCTTTTTATTCTCGGCGGTCAGCTTTTCATATTCGGCTTTTTGATTTTCAAGCCGACTCTTAAGCTCCTCCCTGAGGGCTGTTTCACTTTGGAGCCTTGTTCTGAGAGAAGAAAGTCGTAGATTTTCGTTGTTATAGGCACGGCGGTTGCTTTCTATGTCACAGCTTGTTTCGGAAAGGCTTAAGCTTGCCGCCGCAAGGCTGTCAGAAGCGGAAGAGTGGTCCATTTGAAGCTGTGCAAGCCCGCCCTTAAGGGTTTCAAGCTCATTTTTCCTCGAAAGTATTCCGCTTTGCTTTTTTGAAGAGGAGCCGCCGGTTATGGAGCCGCCTATGTTGAAAACCTCTCCCGTTAAGGTGACGATTTTTGTGCTGTAGCCTGTTTTTTTGGCAAGGGCGATTCCGTTGTCTATATTGTCGACTACAGCCGTTCGGGACAGCAGCCCGTTTATAATGCCCTCATATTTTTTGTCAAAGCTTAAAAGAGCCGAAGCCTGACCTATGAAGCCCTTTGCACCTGTGATTTCCGGCTTAAGAGGCTGAAAACTCTTCCTTGCGGCGGTTAGGGGCATAAAGGTTGCCCTGCCGCTATGGGTTTGTTTCAGATAATTGACGGCGGCCTTTGCGGCGTTTTCGTCCTCTGTGACTATGCTCTGGAGACTGCCCCCCAAGGCTGTTTCAATGGCAAGCTCATATTTCTTTTCAACTGAGATAAGCTCCCCTACGGCTCCGCAGATTCCCTTAAGGGCGTTCTTATTTTTTAAAACCGCCTTGACACCGCCGTAATAGCCCTCGTAGGCCGACTCTAAATCGGACAGTATGTTTATTCTGGATTTTCGCTCATTAAGCCTTGTTAAAAGCTCTCTTTGGCTTTTTTCAAGGCTTTGTTGTTTCAGGGAAAGGTTTCGGCTTTCCTCAAGAAGAGCCTTGTGGCTGTTGTTTAATGTGTTTACGGATTTTAAAATTGTTTCCTCATCTTTTTCAAGAGAGGAAATAAGGCTGTTTTTTTCGCCTAAAAGCCCTTCGTTTTGGGCTTCCTCCTCTTTTAAACGGGCTTGTCTTTCCTTTATTCCCTCTGAAAGCTGCGTTATTTTGGCAATCTCCTCTTTCTTCTCCGTTGACCCTGAAAGCATATTCAGAATTTTTTCATTATACTCTGTTATAACGGCCTCTCTTTCCGTCAAGGATTTTTGGAGATTTTTATAGTCCTCTTCCGCCTTTTCCGATTTTTCGGCGGCAAGGACAAGAGCCTCTTTACTGCTTTTAAGCTTGTCCTCCCTTAACTTTATTTCGGCCTGTTTATCGGAAACGGACTTTTCGGAAAGCTCCTTTTCTGCGCCTATCTTGACAATTTCCTGTTCCATATGCTCCCTGTGGGAGTTTAAAAGACTTATTCCATTCAGCTTTTCGCTGTATTTAAGCTTTAAATCCGTTATTTTGGCATTTAAAGCCTCTATTTCGTCGTTAAGCCTGCCGGCGGTTTCCTTTTTGGTTTTTTTTTGCTCTTCGGCGTCCTCTAAGCCCTTTTCGGTCTGTTCAATCTGTGTTCCGAGAGCTTCAACGGCGGCTTTAAGCCTGTCCGCCTGTTCCTGATATTTTTTTGAATCCAAAACAAATATGCCGATCTCTGTTTCTTTAAGCTCCGCCGACAGGGCTATATATTTTTTGGCCTTGTTTGAAGCGGCTTCAAGAGGGTCTAATCTGCCCTCGATTTCTGCTATTATGTCGTCTATCCGCAGCAGGTTTGCCCTTTCGTTTTCAAGCTTCTTCATAGCTTCGTTTCGGCGGTTTTTATATTTGACTATTCCGGCGGCTTCCTCAAACAGAACACGCCTGTCCTCGCTTTTTGCAGAGAGGATTTCGTCTATTCTGCCCTGGCCTATAATTGAATAGCCCTCCTTGCCTACACCTGTGTCCATAAAAAGCTCTAAAATATCCTTTCGGCGGCAGACCGTTCCGTTTATTAAATAGGCACTTTCACCGGAGCGGTAAAGCCGCCTTGTAACCGTCACCTCGGAATAGTCAAGATTAAGCTTCCTGTCGGCGTTGTCCATAACAAGGGAAACCTCCGCAAAGCCTAAGGGCTTCCTGTTTTGGGTTCCGGCAAAAATAACGTCCTCCATTTTCTGACCACGGAGATTTTTTGCACCGGCTTCCCCCAAAACCCACCTGACGGCATCGGCTATATTGCTTTTGCCGCTGCCGTTGGGGCCTACTACGGCGGTTATGCCGCTGCCGAATTTAAGTCTTATTTTTTCGGGGAAGGATTTAAACCCCTGCATCTCAAGCTGTTTTAAATACATAACAAAACCTCATATTACTTTTTAGTAATTTTCTTCAAGCTTCTTTATTTCTTTATATAAAAATTCGTTTGACGGAGTGGGTATTCCGTGTTTTCTGCCCAGTTTGTTTATTGTTCCCGAAAAAAGCTCAACCTCAGTAGGCCGCTTGTTTAAGACGTCCTGACGGAGAGAGGGCATACCCTTTGGGTTAAGGCCGTCAAGAACCTTTACCCAGTATTCAACATCGCTTTCATCAAGGTTTATGCCCTCGGCTTGTCCTACGAGCATAACCTCTCTCATAGCAGACACCATAACCTCTCTCTCCCTGCCCGGCCGCTGTAAAACATCGAAGCAGCAGTCAAAAACGGCGGCGGCCTGATTGCAGCCCGTGTTTAAAAGGAGCTTGCCCCATAAAGCCCTGCCCATATCCTCGGGGATTTTGTGAGGGAAAGAAATGCTGTCGAAAAATTCATCGAGGGCGGCTATGTTTTCCTCTCTGCCTATACTGCCCACCTTTCCGAAGTTTAAAAAGCCCATATCCCTGTAGGTTATTTTATTGCCCTCTTTAAGTGAGTCCATACCCTGGGAGGTTGAATAAACAACGTTTTCGAGGCCGTATTTTTTTATTATGTCCTCTTCGCTCTTTATGCCGTTTAAAAGGGAGATAAAAATTGTATTTTCATCTGTAAAGCTTTCGGAAAGCTTAAGAGCCTCCTCCATAGCACCGTATTTGACCCCGAAAAAAAGCAGGTCAAGGGGCGGAATTTTGTCCTCGGGGGACACATAGCTCATATTACAGAAGCTTCCGTTTTTGTAAAAGTCATCTTTTTTATATCTTTCACATCTGTCCCTGTCGGCTATGACATAAAAATTATCTTTTCCCATTTTATCGCTTATATAGGAGCCGAAAAGAATCCCTAAGGCGCCGAAGCCTATTATACCGGCTCTTTTAATCATATTAAAGACCTCCAAAATTCTGATATTGTTATTATTATATCACACCTGTTTTGTGTTTTCAAATATTTTAAGCAATTTTTAAAATAAGGAAAACAGATGGGGATTCCCAAGTTTGCCGCTTTGGGGAATGGAATTTTTAAAAAAGGCAAGAAAACACTTGTTTTTTGTGGGTTTATAATATTGGTCCATTGGATCGCTTTGACGACGGGCAGCCTGATTATGTCGGATGTTTGAAAAAATCTTTTAAGGCCGGGGTGCCGCTTATTCCGGCTTTAAAGCAATTTTGCGACAAAGAGAAGCCTTGCGAAATATACAATTTTTCTATAAAGGAAGGTTCCTTAGATTGTATCGGCCATCCTACTCTGTTTTCGAGTTTGTTTCTTGAGCGGATAATTGAGGAGTTGGGGCTTAGCAGTTTTTTTCCGATTTCAAATGTTTTAAGTATGGAAAGGCACCACTTATTATACTAAACATCGGTGAGATTTGCAGTCAGAATAGCTTAACCAAAGCATCTTAGCCGCAACTCAGTTTAAGCTGCTGTAAATGTTCAAGGCGTTTAGTATAATTATATTAAGATTTTGGGCGGCAATTTTATCAAGAGTTTTATTTGCATCTTCTTTAAATGTAACGCCGGGAACCCGAAAGGCGCTGTGAATGTGTTTTTTCATTGATAACTTTATTGAGAAAACACATTCGCTCCGAATGAATTTTTACCATACATTTTAATTGAAAAAATTCATTCGGAGTGCGAAGCCGGTTTTGCCGTAGGCAAACACCTCTTTTAACAATAGTTTGTCCTCGGCTCGGAAGCTCTTTTGCCATTCACTTGTTAAGACCTGCATAATTTAAGTCTTTGAATAATACTGCGTGAAAGCCGATTTCGGAGAATTTGCGGGGAGCCGTCTGCCGTGCCGTAGGCGTGGCAGGTGGCTCCCCCTCGTGGTTCGGATTTTGCGGCCATCGGGAGCAAAATTCGAGCAGATTAATAAACCGATCCTATTAAACTCCTACGGGAGTTTATTTTTTTGCACAAAAAAAACCTTGAAAAATTCAAGGTTCAAACTTGACAGTTTATGTCACGCAACATATTATATAATTGTGTTGCATTTTTCCTTTCCCGAAACAGCGGAAAAGACGCAAAAAATTAACTTGACAATTATTACGGACTATTGTATAATACAGTATATAAAAGCTGTTGACTCTGTTGTTTTTAATAGGTATAATCATAATATTGTCATTTACATATTGCTTTCTTAATGCAACACAATTATATATTGAGTATTATGTGTAGGAGGAATAATATTATGGTT
>JAJQFB010000050.1 GCA_021201395.1 Clostridiales bacterium
ACATCACCGTTCCGTTTTTTATTTTTGCCGACATTTTGAACCTAAGAGAACATATAGGTTTAAATTCCGTTCTTCTTATATTCTTGATAAATATCGGCATTTTCATTGGGATTGCTTTAAAAAGATACAGTAAAGATGATTCCAACAACTATAGCTTTAAGAAAAGCATATGCAAGCTCGTTAAAGCATTGAAGAAGAACCCCGATAGTCCCCCGAAAACACCAGAGGATAGCTCAACCAGCAAAAAAAGCATTGAAAGCTGTGATGTAGCCGAACTGGTTCGTAAAAAATATGCAAAACGCCAAATCCCTAAAGAGCCAAAGAGCGATTTTGCAAAAGCAGTAAAAGTTATTTTTAAATAATAATTCATCCAAAAAGCACTAAATTTTTTGATAGCAAGTTGTTGAATATATATAGAATTTTTGTTATAATTACTATAATTGATTTTAAAACTTACATAACCGCTTGGATAAAAGAGAAGGAGAAAAATAATAATGATTGACACAAAGAAGGAACAAGAAAGAGACGAACTTCATCGTGCCATATGGGCGATAGCGGACGAACTTCGTGGGGCTGTTGACGGATGGGATTTTAAAAACTATGTGCTTGGTACTATGTTTTACAGATACATATCAGAAAATTTGGTAAACTATGTTAATGAGGGCGAGATTGAAGCAGGTAATACCGAATTTGACTATGCTGCTATGGCAGATGAAGATGCGGAGGAAGCAAGGGAAGGTCTTGTAGAAGAAAAAGGATTTTTTATTTTGCCGAGTGAGCTTTTCCAAAATGTACTGAAGGCTGCTCCGAATGACGAAAATTTAAATGTGACGCTGGAAACAGTTTTCAGGCATATTGAGGAATCGGCAAAAGGAAGTGATTCCGAAAGCAGTTTTGCGGGTTTGTTTGACGATTTTGATGTAAACAGCAATAAGTTGGGCAGCACTGTGGCAAAGCGTAATGATAAGTTAGTTAAGCTGCTGAATGGCGTAAATTCTATGAATCTCGGCGATGTAAAACACCGCGATATTGATGCTTTCGGTGATGCTTATGAATACTTGATGACTATGTATGCAAGCAATGCCGGAAAATCGGACGGTGAATTTTTCACTCCGGCAGATGTCTCCGAATTGCTGACACGTCTTGGTACGGTTGGTAAAACTGAGATAAATAAGGTGTACGATCCTGCGTGCGGCAGTGGTTCCCTGCTTTTAAAGGCTGAAAAAGTTCTCGGAAAAGATGCAGTCAGAACCGGTTTTTACGGACAGGAAATAAATATTACTACCTATAACCTTTGCCGTATTAATATGTTTCTGCACGATGTGGGTTTTGATAAATTTTCTATTGCCTGCGAGGACACATTGACTGCTCCGCAGCACTGGGACGATGAACCCTTTGAACTTATCGTTTCCAATCCACCGTATTCTATTAAATGGAAAGGCGACGATGACCCGATTCTGATTAATGACCCCCGTTTTTCACCTGCCGGAGTGCTTGCACCAAAGAGCAAGGCCGACCTTGCCTTTATTATGCACAGTCTTTCATGGCTGGCATCAAACGGAACGGCAGCTATTGTATGTTTTCCCGGCATTATGTATCGTGGCGGTAAAGAACAGAAAATACGTAAATATTTGATTGACAATAACTTCATAGACTGTATAATTCAGCTTCCGAGCAATCTGTTCTTTGGCACATCAATTGCCAACTGTATAATGGTGTTGAAGAAAGGCAAGACAGACAACAATGTTCTGTTTATTGACGCATCCAATGAGTGTGTCAAGGTTACAAATAATAATAAGCTAACCGCCGATAATATTGACCATATTGTTGAAGCTTTTGTAAAACGCAGCGATGTTGAGCATTTCACACATCTTGCTTCATATGATGAGGTAAGCAAAAACAATTATAACCTTTCTGTATCTACCTATGTAGAGGCAGAGGACACAAGAGAAAAAATCGACATTGTAAAGCTAAATGCGGAGATAGAAGAAATTGTAGCCCGCGAACAGGTTTTGCGAGATGAAATAGCAAAAATAATAGCTGAAATAGAGGTATAAAAAGCAAAGAATATATGTTTTAAGGGTAACTATTCGGAATTTCCGAATAGTTCAAACCGAGGGAAACAGACAGATTTTAAAAGATACAAAATAGTATGATTTGCACATAGTTATTGCTGAAGATTTTAAAGTAAATGAGGTAGAAGTATGACAGAATATGAAAATGAGTTAAGTGTTGTATATCAGCCTATGGTTGATGACGTTAAAAAGATTATTGATGAAAGCCGTAAAAAGCTTATTCATCTGTAAATTCCATAATGACTATGACTTATTGGAATATAGGTCGTCGCATTGTTGAAGAAGAACAGCGTGGTCAGGAACGTGCCCAATACGGAAAAAAGCTGATTAAATATCTTTCAGAGCAGCTGTAGCAAGCTTACGGGAGTGGATTCAGTGAACGCTACCTTGCATATTTTAGAAAATTTTACCTCACTATTCCCAATCCTGAGATTTTGCAAACACGTTTGCAAAATCTCAGTTGGTCGCACATTCTGACCTCACTGCGTGTCGGAGATGAAACAGCAAGACGTTGGTATTTGGAAACCGCCGGCACACAGGGTTGGAGCGTAAAACAGTTAAGTCGAAATATGTCGGAAAGACTGAACCAATTTTGAAGCAAATACATTCTGAGCATAGTTTCAGTATTCTTTGGCGGGCGACCTCTTTTGCCACTCGGATAATGCGGACGTATCAGATTAACCCAATAATCCCAAGGTATTATTGAATCCATTGCGTCAAGAAATTCTTCTCTTCTTGTTTTTTTCTTACGATTTGCGTACTCAATATCGCTAAAAGTTTGCTGTTTCATGCCTTTGCACCACCTATTTGCATTCTCTGGCTATATTATACCATATTTGTGCTATTTTAACAATAGCTTTTGCAACTAAATCAGCGTTTCCTTAAGAAAATGATGATTAATTTTCCGAAGCAATCGGAAAAATCGGCGGTGAAGACGCAAAGAGCTAATTTATCAGCGGTTCCCTAAATGTCTGAATAAACGAGCCGTTTGTTCCATCGGAGAATCCGGAGGTTATTTTTTTGGCTTCCGAAACGGTAAGATTTACTCCCTGTTTGGAATCAGCGAGAGCTTCTCTGTAATCTGCCTGTGCTTCTTCGGGGGAGTATGTATACTTGTTAAACCTGCAATACTTTCTAATAACTGTCAGGTATAAAAGGCGCAACACTGATTGCAGCCCTTGCAGAGGTGAAAGATTGCGTAAGGCTAACATCCACTTAACCCCGTCAAAGCGGAAGTAAACTTTTCACTTCACATAATTTAAAAATTGAATAAATTTTTTATAAAAGTGCTGACAAATCGAATTAGATGTGTTATAATATATTAGGGAACCGCTGATTAATTAGATCTTCGCATCTTTCACGCTACTTCATCGAATTAATCATCGCTTCCCCGGAATAACTATAAAACTCATGAGGAGGGGTTGTATGACAGAAAATATAAGCTATAAGGATAACATAGAAGCAAAAAAATGGGAGGTTGAGCTTACGGGGGAAATAGACATCTTCAATTCGGAGGATGTTAAGGCTGCCCTTCTTGAAATGCTTTCCGAAAAAGAGCAGGACGTTCACATCGACTGTTCCGCTCTCAGCTATATAGATTCAACGGGGCTTTCCGCCCTTGTGGCGATACTTAAAAAGGTTAAGGCCTATTCGGGGGAGGTTACGCTTAAAAACCTTTTGCCGAATGTATTTAAGGTTATTAAAATAACAAACCTTGACAAACTGTTTATTATAGAGGGTGATGGCAATGGATGAAACATCGGGAAATGATAAAATTGTTCTTTCACTTCCTTTAAACAGTGCATATATTTCCGCCGCAAGGCTTACCACATCTTCTATAGCCAACAGACTGGGCTTTTCCACGGCGGAAATAGAGGACGTTAAGGCTGCGGTTTCCGAGGGCTGTACTTTTATTATAAAGGAATTTGAAGAATATAAGGAAGAACTTTTTAAGATTTCTTTCTTTACGGGGGATAAATCCCTTATTATAAACATAGAGATGGATAAGCCCATAAAGGAGCTTGACGAAGAAAACATATGTATTCTTATGATAAAGGCTCTTATGGACGAAGCAAACTTTACAACAAAAAGCAACAAAGATTTAACCATTGTTATGAAAAAGATTCACAGAGAATTGGATCTGTTTTAGTATTTCAAAAAATATCGGTTTAAGGAAGTTAAATATTGTTTTATATTTCCTTATGTCTGTTCCGGAAGCAGGTGATATTATGAAAAGCTTTGAGGTTGTTTTTTCAAGCAACATAAAAGAAGTAAATAAAATTGTAAGAGGCGCTTTGGAATACATAAGTTCAAACATACCTATGGCCGACAGAGAGGAGCTTATGGAAATACGCCTGATTTTAAGCGAGCTGCTTTTTAACGCCGTTATTCACGGAAACAGGAACAATGCGGAAAAATTTGTAAAGCTTAAAATTAACACGGACGGAAATGTTATAAACTGCGTTATAAGCGATGAGGGAGAGGGCTTTGACTTCGGCCGACTTTCCTACAAAAATTCCGAGCCGTCAATAGACGAACACGGACGGGGAATTATTCTCGTTAAGGGTCTTGTGGATACTTTTGCCTATTCAAAGGCCGGAAACAGGATTTTGTTCAGCAAAAGGGTGGGAGTTCATGTATAAAATACTCATTGTAGACGATAATCCCTCTACCCTTTTGGCTGTAACAACCTATCTTTCCCTACACGATTATCTGGTCTATTCTTCCACAACAGGCTCAAATGCACTGACGAAAATTCCCAAAATTCAGCCGAATCTTATAGCCTGTGCTTCACATCTTCCGGATATGTCCGGGTTCGATTTTTGCAAAACAATAAAGGACGATTCCGAATACAGAGATATTTTGGTTCTTATGATTATCGACCCGACCTACTCCGAAGAGGAGGAAAAAGCCCTCTATTCAAACAGCGACGACTATATATCCAGAGGCTTTACGGGGAAGATGCTGCTGTCGAAGCTCCGTTCCCTTTTCAGAATAAACGACCTGAACGCTTCTCTTAAGAGCCGCTATGCGGAGCTTGAAGAGGCAAATAAGTATTTGGAGCTTCAAATTCAGATGGCTATGAAGGTTCAGCGTTCCATAATAAAGGACGTGGATATGAGCTATAAGAATATAAAGGTTAAAACAAAATACCTGCCGGCTCTTGCCATAGGGGGAGATTTCTTTAACGTCAGAGTTATAGATAAAAACCGTTTGGGAATAATTATAGGGGACGTTTCCGGCCACGGTATCTCCGCTTCCCTTTTGACGATAATGCTCAGTCAGATTTTTGTATCCTTTTGCCACGATATAGATATGCCCTCTACTCTTCTCAGGAAAATGAACGAGGCCTTTTATTCCGTTTTTGAAGATTCCGACAGCGATATGTACGCCTGTGTTTTCTACGCCATAATCGACATAAACAAGGGGCTTGTTACCTATTCCAACTCAGGGGAAAACTATCCCGTTCTTATAAGCGAAAGAGGCAAAAAATCAGCGGAGCTTGAGGTAGACGGCATACCCGTAGGTATGCTTAAGGACGTTACCTACGTAGACAAAAGCTTTGAATATAAAGAGGGAGACGTTATATTCTTCCATACTGACGGTTTAGGGGATTTTTACTATAAAGACGACAACAGCTTCTTTATGGAAAAGCTGAGATATTCCCTTACGGAAACGGTTAGAACCCATGACAAGATTGAGGACATAATGGAGCTGACCTTGAATACATTTTACAACGAAAAGGACAGTCATAAATATAAAAACGATGACGTAAGCGTAATAGCAGTCAAATTTTAGAATTTTCAGAAGTTACAGAAAGGACAGATTGTTTATGAATAAGAGAGAATTATGGAAGCCGGGAACGGTTCTTTACCCCGTACCCGTTGTTATGGTATCCTGCGGAGATTTTGAGAAGGGCGAGAAAAACATAGTCACAATAGCTTGGACGGGAACAATAAACTCCGACCCTGCTATGCTTCATATTTCCGTAAGACCCTCAAGATATTCCTATGAAATTATAAAGAGAACGGGAGAATTTGTTGTAAACCTGCCTACGGAGGAGCTTACCTACGCTACGGACTGGTGCGGAGTTAAATCCGGCAGAGATTTTGACAAATTTAAGGAAATGAAGCTGACCCCCGAAAAGGGCAGCTTTACAAACTGCCCCGTTATAGCCGAAAGCCCCGCAGCCATAGAGTGTAAGGTTAAGGACATTATACCCTTAGGCAGCCACGATATGTTTTTGGGCGAAATTTTAGGTGTAACGGTAAAATCCGAATATATGGACGAAAATGGCAAATTCTGCTATGAAAAAACAAAGCCTGTCTGCTATTCCCACGGTGAATATTACGGCTTAGGCACTTATTTGGGCAAGTTCGGCTATTCCGCCAGGAAGAAAAAATAAGGCTTATATGTTGTATTGAATAAAAAATGCCCTCGGAAGCGATTATTAAAGCCTTTCGGGGGTAAAATAAAAAGTCGGAAAGGGATGAGAATATGTTTGATATAAGTAATTTTGATGAATACAGGGAAGATAACCGAATTGAAATTAAGAGGGCGAGAGGCGGCCTGCCTTTAAGTTTGTGGGAAACATATTCGTCATTCGCAAACTGTTACGGCGGATATGAAAATATTGACAAATTTTTCTGTCGATGATTTGGATATTGAAACAGTCAGAGCTTACAGAAACAGACATTCCTCCTATAGACCCGGCCACCCTTGGGGAAAGTTTGATAATTATGATTATCCGGAAAGAATAGGAGCAGCGGCGGTTTACAACGAGGACAAAAAGCTGTATCCCACAGCGGCAGGGCTTTTAATGTTCGGAGAGGAATATAAGATTGTCAGAGAATTTCCCGAATATTTCTTAGACTACAGAGAGGTTTTAGACCCTTCCATAAGATGGACGGACCGCTTACAGTCAGGCTCCGGCGATTGGACGGGAAATCTTTTTGATTTTTATTTTCGTGTATATAATAAGCTCATAAAGGATGTTAAGGTTCCCTTTAAAATAAAGGGCGGCGACAGAATAGACGATACTCCCGTTCATAAAGCTCTCAGAGAGGCTTTGGCCAACTGTATTGTAAACACAGATTTTTATGTGGGCAGAGGGGTTGTCGTAAAGAAAAATATAGATGAAATTATTATAGAAAACCCCGGAAGTATAAGAACCGGAGAGGAACAGATGCTTAAAGGAGGTATTTCCGACCCGAGAAACAAAACTCTTATGAAGATGTTTAATCTTATAAATATAGGAGAAAGAGCCGGCAGCGGTGTCCCCAATATATATGATGTATGGGAGTCGGAGGGGTGGGAAAAGCCTGTTGTAAAGGAAGAATACAGCCCCGACAGAACAGTTCTTACGCTGCCTTTTGAAACGGAAACCGGTGATAAAATCGGCGATAAAAAACCGGCAATAAAACCGGCGATAAATCCAAATTGTCGGAAAAGAAACAGGCTCAGTTCACGGCAATTCTTGAATATATGCAGCCGAACATTGAATACAGACAGAAAAGTTTTGAAACACTGTTAAGTTTAAAAGCCTCAAGAACAAGAGAGCTTTTGAATGAGCTGACCGAAATCGGAAAAATAGAAAAAGGCGGAAAAAACAAAAACAGAACCTACAGGATAGTAATATAAATCAAAAAACAACACCCCCAAAGGCAAAAGCCTTCGGGGGTAAATTGTTCTCTTCAATATTGCATGCTTCACAAAAACAAATTATTTATATTTGGGAGAAATAACTACGTGTCTGTAGGGCTCCTCTCCCTCGCTGAAAGTTGTTACATAGCGGTCATTCTGGAGGGTTGAGTGGATTATGCGTCTTTCATAGGGGTTCATAGGCTCTAAGGTGACGTTTCGGCGTGTATGCTTTGCCTTCTTAGCCAAATTTCTCGCCAAATTTTCAAGGGTTTCCTTGCGCTTCTTTCTGTAGTCCTTAGTGTCTAAATGAACGCTTACATAGGGGCTGTTCCCCTTGTTGACAACAAGATTTGTTAAATATTGCAGAGAATCGAGAGTTTGACCTCTCTTTCCTATTATAACACCCATATCGTCCCCCGTCAGGTTCAAATAGAGCTGACGGCCGTTTTCGTCCTGTTTTTCCGTTTCAACACTGAGGTTCATTGCTCCGAAAACCTCCTTTAAGAACACGCTTGCGTCCTCAAAGGCCTTTTCGGTGTTAATTTCCGCCTTGGGAGCAGCTTCCTCCTGAGATGTTTCTGCGGGAGCCTGCTTTGCTGCTGCGGCAGTGTTTTCCTTTTTAGCCGGAGCTTTCTTGGGCTTATCCGCCCTCTTCTCAGTTCTTGCCCCTTTCTTTTCGGCTTTTTGCTGTTTGTCGGCTCTTGCTTCTTTCTTATCTTCCTTTTTGGTTTCGGTCTTTTGCTGCTTTTTGGCTGCGTTCGCCGCTTCCTCCTCGGCCTTTTTGGCCGCTTCAGCGGCGGCTTTCTTGGCCGCTCTTGCTTTAGCTTCCTCTGCTTTCTTAGCTTCTCTTTCCGCCTTGGCCGCTTCCTCGGCTTTAGCCTTTTCTATGTCAAAACCGGCTCTTTTAACCAAAACCTTGGCCTCTCTTGCGCCGATGCCAAAAAAACCCTTTCTCGGCTCCTCCAAAATTTCACGGTCTATCTCGTCATAGCCTAAACCCAAAATTTCCATAGCTTTCTCAGTGGCTTCGTTTATCGTTTTTCCGGTCATTTCTATATAATCCATTATTTCTTTCCTCCTTTATTGTTTTTGCTGTTTTTGCTTTTAATTTCAGGCTTTTTGGCCTCAGCCGCCTCGCTTTCCTTTTTCTCACGGCTCGAAAAATATTTATTCAGACAATACTGCTGAACAATCATAAATACATTACCTACAATCCAATAAATACCGACGCCCACAGGAAGCTGAACCGTAATGTAAGCCATCATAAGGGGCATAATTATGTTCATAATCATTTGCTGCTGCTGCATACTGGAGTTTGACACGGAATTCATCTTTGTCATAAGGTAAGAGGAAAGCCATGTCGTAAAGCCTGAGAGCAGAGGGATAATTATTTTAATGCTTGTGAAATCAAAGCCTGTAATTTCCGTCACTCTTAAGCCCAAAAAGGTTTCTATAGCCGTTTGGCTCTCGTAAAGAGGCTCAAGCTGAGCCGCAGCATTAGGCAGTGCCGCCGCAATCTCTTTCCACTGGTCAACGCTTATCTTGTTTAAAAGCTTGCAAAGGTCGCCTACAACCGTAACGTCAAAGCTGTTGTAAAGACTTTCGGGAACCTTCGTCAGAGCTATGGGGATAAGGGTATTGTCTAAAAAGGCCTGGTCTGCATTGTTTATAATGATATTGGATATTTGTGTATATACGTCCTGTATATGGTCGATATACAGGAAAGCATTCTGCATTATATAATAAAGTGCAAAGAATATGGGAAGCTGAATCAAAAGAGGCAGACAGCCGCTGAAAGGGTTAAAGTTATACTTTGCGTAAACCTTCTGTGTTTCCGCAGCAAGCTTTTTCTGAACCTCCGGGTCGGTTTGTGCGTTGGGATATTTCTCCTGAAGCTTATTTATTTCAGGCTGAATTTTCTTCATAAGAAAGGACGATTTTTGCTGTTTATAAGCAAGGGGCGTCATAAGAAGCCTGACAAAAATCGTGAAAATTATAATTGCAAGACCAAGAGAATTGCCCTCGCCGAAAATAAAATAAATGCCGTTATAAATCCAGTTCATAACAACGCCCAAAATATTGGCAATGGTTCCCGTGATGGTTCCGGGGTCTTTTTGAACCATACCCCTCAATAATTGTAACGAAAGTTGGGTAAACAAAATAATTCCTCCTAGGTAAGCCGCTTTGGCGGATCAAAAATTTTTATACGTCTTTGTATATTTTTATACATTGCGGCTTTTCACCGCAAACTATATTTATTTTACTACATTTTACGGAAAATTTAAAGTGTTTTTTACTTTTTTATTAAAGTTTTCCCCATATCAGGCGGCGGAAGCAAAAGCTTCCAAAAAAGTCTCCAAATAAGGATAAAAAACAAGATATGCGCCTACAAACAGAACATTTATAATAAGGAAAATATCAATAAAACGGTATTTTTCAGACACTTCCGCTCCGGGTGTTTCCGCTTCAAGCACTTCCGCAGTAATTCGCCGCTTCTTATTATAACGTATAAACCCTCTGAGCATCAGCAGAAGCAGCACGAAAAATACAGCCGCTGTAACCCCCAATAACAATACATCCGACAGGGTGAGGGTAAGCTCCTCCGCCTCGGAAGCAGACTCCGTCAAAACATCGGAGAGAGAGTTATAATAGTAATATGCCCCGACCTGAACGCCGTTTATTGTAAAATGCAACAGTATGGGAGCCAAAATCGTCCCTGCATATTCTGCCGTAATCGCCAAAATTATGCCCGAAAACATAGCGTAGGGAATCTGATAGCCGTTCAGGTGAAAAAGGCCGAAGTAAAAGGCAGAAAGAACCATAGCCCTCTTCCTGCCGAATTTTCTAAGCCCTCCGCAGACAAGCCCTCTGAACATGGTTTCCTCCAAAACAGCCGGAACAACTGCCATAATAAGAAAGCCTACGGAAAAATGGGAGCTGAAAATGGCTTCCTGAACCGCCTCCGATGTGTCGGGGCAAAAAAGAGATGTAACAGCCGATATAAACTGCATAACAGGCAGCATAAGAAAGCCCGTCATAACAATATAAATAACATTCCAAACAGAAAGCCCCTTGACCTTAATAACCTCAGGAGCCCCGTCCCCCAAAAGCTTAATTGCCAGAAGTATAGGCAGAAGAAGCAAAAGAGCGTCCTGCAAAAGCATAAGATTTATAATATAATCACTGTCGCTTATGTCGGGGAAAAAGCTTATAATAAAATATGCACCTATGCCCAAAAGTATCTGAACCCCTATAATATACCATATGAAGTAAAGCAGCATAAACAGATTTACTTTTCGGGGGCCGGTTTCACTTATCTTCATCTAAAACTTCCTCTCCCTCGGCTTCCGAAGCATTTTCTTCCTCCGCCGTATAAACAGTGTTCCTCTTTTCCTCGGCTTTTTTATCTACATAATTATTTATTGTCTTTGAAATAACGGCATAAAGAGGCACGCCGAAAAACATACCTATAAAACCGAAAAGCCAGCCGCCCACCAAAATAGCGAATATGACGCCCATAGGCTTTATGCCTATTGAGTCTCCCATAACACGGGGGCCTAAAATATAGCCGTCAAACTGTTGAAGAACAATTATAAAAATAATCATCCATACAGCCGAATAAGGGTCCTGCAAGAGACAGAGCAAAACAACGGGAACGGCGCCTATAAAGGGGCCGAAATAGGGAATCATATTTGTAATTCCTATTACACAGGCAAAAAGCAGGGCGTAATCCGGGCTTATAAAACAGCAGCCGAAGAAGAAGATAACGGCTATTATAATTGAATCCACGGCCTTGCTTATAAAGAACTTTTCAAAGGTCTTGTTTGCATCTTTAACGAAGCTTCTGAAGCCCTCGTAATAACTTTCCGGAAGTATAATATAGGAAACCTTTTTGCAAAAATTAACAAGGTTCTTTTTGTCAAGGAGCATATAGAGAGAAATAATAACCCCTATAATAAAGTTAAGGAGCCACCCGGCCACATTAAAGGTTCCCGTAAGAAGAGTTGATATAAAATTCGGTATATATTTAATGCTGTTTAAAATAGTGTCAAACACGGAATTTATAGAGCTTGTAAATGTATTTATAAGCTCCTCCGCAGCGGTTCCGTTTGCTTCTATGCCTGCCGCAGCGGCATTAAAGGCCGTCTCAAGCTTCGGTATATAGGTAAAAAGATATGCCGTAATACCCTGAATACTGGATATTATTTCGGGGATAATGCTTACAATCATAAAAACAATAAGAGCAGCCACCAAAAGATAGGTCAAAAGCATAGACAGACCCTTGTTAAGCTTAGGTCTTTTCCAGAAATAATCGATATACTCCAGCCTTGCTTCGAAAAACCGTACGATGGGATTTAAAATATAAGCTATAATGAGGCCGAATATGAAAGGCTTCATAAGGGAAATTATTTCGCCTGCTATAGCGTTAAACTGAACAGTGGTTATAAAGTTATATAAAATTATGGCAATCAGCACAACAAGCAAAGGTCCCATATATTTTTGAAGGCTCTTTTTTATTGCTTTAACCATAGGCCGTCACCTCCTTATCCCATAATAACCATAATAAATCAGAATATGGACGCAGTTAAATATTTTTAATCATATAATGCACTATTTTTCCTGAATTTTCCGCCGCCATTCTCTTAAAAGCAGGATAATCCATACTTCCCGAATCGTCGGCGGAGTCGGAGATTGCCCTTATAATAACAAAGGGGACTTTATTTAAATAACAGGTTTGGGCAATAGCCCCTCCCTCCATTTCACAGCAGGCGGCGTCAAAGCTATTTATTATGTAATCCTTAAGGGACTTGTCGCAGACAAAAACATCACCTGCCGCAACTCTTCCTATAACACCCTTAAGGCCGCAGCTTATAAGGGCGTCCTCAGCCGTTTCTATAAGCTCGGGAGCCGCCTTGAAAAGAGATGTTGCCATATCGGGTATAACTCCCCTTGCATAGCCCAAGCCCTCAACGTTCATATCGTGCTGCATAGCATCGGAGGAAATTACAATATCCCCCATTTCAAGACCGGGCGAAAGTCCTCCGGCTACGCCTACGTTTATAATGCAGTCTACGGCAAACAGGTCTATCATAATCTGGGTGCAGACGGCGGCGTTCACCTTTCCTACGCCGCACATAGCTATAACTATGCTCCTGCCCTCAAGCATACCTAAGGTAAAATCCATTCCCGCCGCATTCTTCGTTGTTATAACGTTAAGCAGCCCCTTTATTTTCTGAATTTCAAGATCCATCGCCCCGATAATGCCTATTGTTTTCACCGCTTTTACCTCCTTTTATCTTTTGTCTTTTTTACTCTACCGTAACACTTTTTGCAAGATTTCTCGGCTTGTCAACATCGTTTCCCAAGCCTACAGCCATATAATAGGCAAAAAGCTGCTGGGGAATGTTGGCTAAAAGAGGCGTGAGAACGGGATGTGTTTTGGGAATATAAATGTAATCATCGGCATAGTTTTCTATTTCCCTGTTTCCCTCCATAGCTATAATAAGAACCCTTGCTCCTCTTGCCTTAACCTCTTTAATGTTGCTCATTGTTTTGGCAAAGAGGTTCTGCTGTGTTGCCACACCTATAACGAGAGTGCTTTCCTCTATAAGGGCTATGGGCCCGTGTTTAAGCTCCCCTGCGGCATAGGGTTCGCTGTGGAGATAGGCTATTTCCTTAAGCTTTAAAGAACCCTCACGGCAGACGACATAGTCAAGACCTCTTCCTATATAAAATACATTTTTGGAGCCTATATATTTCTCCATAAAATGCTTTATATTGGGCGCACTTGTCAAAATTGTGTTTATATGAGAGGGCAAAAGCTCCATCTCTGCCTTAATTTCCCTAAATTCCTCAAGGCTGAGCCTGCCTCTTTCAAGAGAAATATGGAGAGTTAAAAGGAACATAGCCACAACCTGAGCCGAAAAGGCCTTTGTTGAGGCAACGGCAATCTCAGGCCCTGCCAAAGTATAAATTACATCGTTTGCCTCTCTTGCTATAGTTGAGCCTACAACATTTACAACCGCCAAAACTCTGGAGCCCTTTCTCTTGGCAAGCCGCATAGCCTCAAGAGTATCCGCCGTTTCACCCGACTGTGAAATGACGATAACAAGGGTCTTTTCGTCTATTAAGGGGTCTTTATAGCGGAACTCACTGGCTACGTCTGAATTTACGTGTATCCTAGCCATTTTCTCAAGGAGAAACTTCCCTACAAGGCCGGCGTAGTAGGCTGTGCCGCAGGCCACAATATAGATTTGGTTTATACCCTCAAGCTCTTCCTTTCCCAGCTTTATGGAGTCAAGCCGGATTCCCGTTCCGTCGGACTTAAAGCGTCTGTTTAAGTTGTCGGAAACAACCTTAGGCTGTTCGTATATTTCCTTAAGCATAAAGTGTTCGTAACCGCTCTTCTCCGCCGCTTCGATTGTCCAGTCTACAACATAAACCTCTTTTTGAATTTCTTCCTTCTTTTTGTTATAGACCTTAACACTGTCCTTTTCTATAACGGCAACCTCGTTGTCCTCCATAATAAAGGTGTTTCTCGTATATTTAAGTATAGCCGGCATATCCGAAGCAAGGAAGTTTTCGCCCTTGCCCAAACCCACTATAAGGGGACAGTTTTTCTTAACCGTAATAATCTTATCCGGACAGTCGGCACAGACAAGGGCCAAAGCGTAGGAGCCGTCCACTTTCGCCAAAACCCTGTAAACCGAATCTAAAAAGCTGCCGCTTTTGCTGTAGTAATAGCCTGCAAGCTGAGCCACGCACTCCGTATCCGTTTCGGAAACAAATTCATAGCCCTGACCCCTTAAAAAGTCCCTTATAACAACATAATTTTCTATTATACCGTTGTGAACGACGGCAATTTTTTCGGAGCTTGAAAAGTGGGGGTGGGCGTTTTCGTCAGAGGGGACGCCGTGAGTAGCCCAGCGTGTGTGGCCTATGCCTATTTTTCCGGCAACAGGCGAATCATAGAGCTTGCTCTCAAGGTTTTCAACCCTGCCCTTTGTTTTGCACACCTTAATTTCTCCCGCTTTACTGTTAAAAACAGCTACGCCTGCGGAATCATATCCTCTGTATTCCAGCATCTTAAGCCCCTGAAGAAGCACAGGGACAGCATTTCTTCCGCCTACATATCCTACAATTCCGCACATACTATGCACCTCCTGTTTTTAGTTTGGAGTTTTAGCAGCTCCACACTCCAAACTCCGAACTTCACACTAATCACTTTAACACTTTGACAATAAGATCCGCTAATTTTTGGGCTTCCTCTGTAATAACATCAATGTCCCTGCCCTCTATCATAACTCTTACAAGGGGCTCCGTTCCCGACGGGCGAATCAAAACCCTGCCCTCGCCGGAAAATTTAGAATTAAGAGCCTCGATAGCGTCCCTTATTTCCTTATAATTATTATATTCCGTTTTCTTTTTTCCGTCAACCTCTGCATTTATAAGAACCTGAGGCAAAACCTCCATTATGCCTTTAAGCTCAGAGAGCTTCTCGCCCTTTTTCTTCATTACCGTAAGCAGAGTTACCGCCGTTAAAAGGCCGTCGCCTGTGGTGTTTTTGTCAAGAATAATAATATGGCCGGACTGCTCTCCTCCTAAGTTATGGCCGTTTTTGAGCATCTCCTCCAAAACATAGCGGTCGCTTACGTCCGTTACAACTACATTTATGCCCTTTTCCTTCGCCATAAGCATAAAGCCCAAATTGCTCATAACCGTAGCTGTTATGGTGTCGTCCCTAAGAATACCCTTGTCCTTAAAGTCGTTTCCTATAATAGCCATAAGCATATCCCCGTCTACGGTTTCCCCATTTTCGTCTACACAAAGACACCTGTCTCCGTCTCCGTCAAAGGCAACCCCGGCATCGGCTTTAAGCTCAACGACTTTTTTCTTGAGGTTTTCCATATGGGTAGAGCCGCAGTTCAGGTTTATGTTTGTGCCGTCGGGCTCTGCGCTCAAATATGTTACATCGGCCTTTAAAAGCTTAAAGACCCCCTTTGCGGCACTGCTTGTGGCCCCGTTTGCACAGTCGCAGACTATTCTCAAACCGCTTAAATCTATATCCGTCTGGGCGGCGATAAAAGCGGCATAGTCGGAAACGGAAGTTTCGCAAACCTCTCTCGTTCCCACTTCAACGCCTATAGGCAGGGGAAGCTCGTCTATGTGGTTTATCATTATATCCTCAATTTCTTCCTCTATTTCATCACTCAGCTTAAAGCCCTTATTGTTAAAAAACTTTATGCCGTTGTCCTTTACGGGATTGTGGGACGCCGAAATTACAACTCCGGCGTCGGCTCCGTAAAGCCTTACAAGATAGGCCACAGCCGGTGTGGGGATAACCCCTAAGCTTATGACATGAGCCCCTACGGAACAGATTCCCGCCGTCAGTGCCGCCTCAAGCATAGCCCCGGAAATTCTTGTGTCCATACCTACTATTATCTTTGCCTTGTGCTTGTTCTTTTTAGTCAAAACGTAAGCCCCTGCCTTGCCCAGCTTAAAAGCCAATTCACAGCTAAGCTCTGTGTTGGCAACGCCCCTTACGCCGTCAGTACCGAAAAATACACTCATATTTTGCCTCCATATATCTATACATTCAGTAAACACTAAATTTTTTTACTTTCGGAATAACCGCAAATTGTTCTGTATTTATCCTAATTTGTATTTGGAAAAAAATTTCAATATCTAAAACATTATAACATCTAATTCCTTTTATGTAAATAGTTTTGTTAAAGAATTTATTACGAAAAAATATTTAATATATATAACTTTTTTGCGAGCTTGTCCTGCTGCGGATATTTTCGGGGTAGTATTGGGAGGTTAAATGTGATATAATCGAACTTGGAGGTGTTGGATATGAATATTGCCATTATAGACGATGCTGCGTCTGAGGGAGAATATATAAAGGAGCTTATATTAAGCTGCGGCAGGGAAAGGGATATTTCCGTCGGGGCATCTGTTTTTTCCTCCGCCGGGGAATTTTTTAATGACTCTGACAGGGGCTTTGACGCCGTATTTACGGATATACTTATGCCCGGTGTTTCGGGTATGGAAATGGCTAAGAAAATAAGGGAAACCGACGGAGAGCTTCCCATTGTTTTTATTTCCTCTGACAGGGATTTTGCCCTTGAGGGCTATGAGGTTCAGGCCTTTGACTATTTGGTTAAGCCTGCGGAGTCTGAAAGAATCGGTAAAATAATGGACAGGCTTTTAAAGCTTAAGGAAGAAAATATAATAACAATCAAGCAAAACAGATATGACATTAAAATTCCCGTGAACAAGGTAATGTATGCCGAAGCCAGGAACCACAATGTAGACATATTCACAACGGAGGGGAAATACAGTACATATATGGCCTTTAAAAATTTGCTGGACTTGTTTTCTCCTTTTTCCGGCTTTATAAACTGCCGCAGAGGAGTAATTGTCAATTTGGATATGGTAAAGGGCATAAGCCGCAATTATTTTATTCTCAAGGACGGTACCAAAATATTTATAAGCAGGAACAAGATAACGGAGGCGAAGAAGCTCTACGCCGATTTTATATTTGCCAAAACAAGAGGGCGGTAAAATGAATGAAATACTTACATATATAATTTATTATTTAATAACCATTACCCCCTGCAACGGGGCGGCCTATTTCCCTTTTCGGAACAGGCTCAGGTTTTCAAAAAGAATCGCTGCTTTTACGGTAGGAGCCGTAACGGTTTTTAACTGCTTTTTTATAGCCCTGCTTTGCGGCTTAGGGGCAAAATACAGAACGGTTGAGGTTATTACATCGGCCTTGTATGTTGTTTTCTATTTTATAATGGTTAAGGAAAATATCTTTAAAATACTGTTTTTCGGCATATTTACCTCTGACGCAATAATTGCCGCAAGGGGCATAAGTCTGTTTGCCATTTATTGCCTATTCGGCTCCCACAACGAAATATACATATTGGACGGGCTTATTCAGTCTGTAATATTTACGGCGGTTTTTTCTCTTATGTACGCCGCCGTAAGAAAGGATATACATATTATATTCGAGGAGGATTACCCGAGGCTGTGGAGGATAATTTGGGTGGTTCCTCTTTTGATGTATGTCATAGTTTTTATGTATACCTACGATATTTCCGTTGAAGCGGCAGGCCGCTGGCAGTTCGGGGCTTCGAGACTCCTTTTGGGGGTATGTACCGTATTAACCTACGGAATGATTTTAAAAACCCTTAAGCTTTCGAGGGACTATGCAGAATTAAAGGAACGCTCCGAGGCGGCGGCTCATATTACCAAAATATACGGCGAACGCTATGACCTTCTCAAAACCCACATAGAGGAAACAAAAATAGCGAGGCACAACCTTAAACAGCACATAAACCTTATAGCCTCATATATTGAAAAGGGCGACAAAAAGGCCTTAGAGGAATATGTTGAAAAATATGTGAAGCTGCTGCCTAAGGACATCAAAACCGGCTTCAGTGCAAACTATACCGTGGATATGATTGTAGGGTGGTATGCTGAAAAGGCGGAAACGAAGGGCATAAGCTTTGACACGGATATACAGGTTCCCGGGGAGATAAATATACCGGAGCCTATGCTCTGCGTTTTGCTGGGAAACCTAATAGAAAACGCTATAGAGAGCTGTCAGGGGCTTAAAAATGTCAAACCCTTTATTAAAATAAGGGGAGCCTCTCCCGGTGAAAACACCCTTGTTTTTACAATGGACAACAGTTGTGAAAATACATTTACATATAAAAACGGCCGGTATCTGTCTACAAAGCACGAGGGCGAGGGGCTGGGGCTCCGCTCTGTCTGCGACATTGTAAACAAATATGACGGCTATGCTGAATTTAAGCTTAAGGACAATGTTTTTTATGCTTCTGTAATGCTGAATTGCCCTGTTGGGAATTAAATAGTCCCTTTCCCACTCCGACAAGAAAAATATAACTATATATCGGTTTAACTGCAAAAGGATGTACACTTTAAGCCTCCCCTTCGCTAAGGGGAGGGGGACCGCCGTCGGAAAGCGATCATACTGCATATGCGGTGGCATATATTTATACTAATAAGCTGTATTTTGCACTACACGGCGGTGGAAGGGTCGCTCCCTCTGCACCATACTGCCTTGTAACCAACTAAGCTGAATATTGGAAAAATCACAAAAAAAATCTGCCATTCACGCCGATTATCTGCCGTTCACGCCGAATTTTCAATAAACGATAAAAATTTCCCTTGACAAATAAAATTTATTTTTGTATAATACATTATCAATTTAAGTAACAGTCAAACATTTGATTATAAGGAGGAAACACGCATGAATACAAAAATAATTAAAGCCCTGAGTGCAATATTATTTGTATCAGGGGTAATTTTATTAAACGGGGGGGGGTATTCTCCCTTTAGCATAGCGGCGGAAGCCGCCGAAATTACGGCAAGCGAACCAGCTATCATTGACGATGTATATCAGATAAGCTCGGCAGATGAGCTTTACTGGTTCGCAGGTCTCGTAAACGGCACTCTTACTGACGGCACGGCACAAAACACAGGGGCAAGCGCAGTTTTGACATCTGATATTATCATAAATTCCGAAACCTATGACGGCACAAACGGCAGCAGCCTGACAGAGTGGACGCCTATAGGAACCGGTGCGTCTCCCTTTGCAGGCAGCTTTGTCGGAGGCGGCTATACCATAAGCGGCCTATATTTTAATGAAACTCAAAACTATGCAGGTCTGTTTGGGTATATATCCTCCGCAGAGATTGAAAACGCTACTGTTGATAACTGTTATTTTTACGGAAGAGCAATCGGCGGAATCTGCGGCTACAGCTTAAATTCCGCAATAACAGATTGTACCGTCAAGGGAACAATAGTCGGAACAGAGAACAGCACAACAAACTGTTTCGCAGGAGGAATCTGCGGATTTGGCACTGCTTCAAAAATAACAGATTGTACAAATGAAGCAAATGTCATCGGTGATGGTTGTCTTGTGGGAGGTATATGCGGCTATAATTATTCTTCATCGGTTATAGACAGTTGCATAAATATCGGCACCGTAACAAGTACAGGTCAAAATATAGGAGGAATCTGCGGTTATAATCAATATTCATCGTCAATAACAAACTGCACAAATAAGGGTACGATAAACAACAATAAATACTTAACAGGAAGCGGAACTATTTTATCTAACATTCAAAACGCTTACACAGGGGGTATCTGCGGTTATAATACTTATTATGCAGCCATATCAAACTGTATAAACGAGGGAGCGGTAAACAATGATTACTGTAAGACAGGGGGCATATGCGGCTATAATTATTATTATGCCTCTGTGGAAAATTGTACAAACAACGGAGACGTAACAAGCGGGAGCCGGTATACAGGGGGTATATGCGGTTATAACGGTGCGGCAAACAAATATAAACGCACATCAACAATAACAGGCTGTGTTAATACGGGAGATGTGAAAATAACAGGTCTTGATTTAGATGAATTAATGACATATTTTAATATTGAATCAGATGATGACTGGAGCTTAAGCGAGGAGGATTTAAGTGATTTTAAAGAATATATGGACGCCGATGTGGCCGGCGGCATCTGCGGTTGTATCGACGTATACTCCACAGTGCAAAGCTGCCGAAATTCAGGCTCTGTAAGCGGTAATTCGTTTATAGGCGGCATAAGCGGCGCAATGACGGGAAATTACAGCGACTCAATTACATCAACAATGACAGGCTGTTACAACAGCGGAAGCATAACCTGCGATTATAAATGTGCAGCGGGAATATGTGCGGATAATTATTATGCCGTAATTACAAACTGCTATAATACAGGCTCCAATGTCATTTAGTTAACATAACAAGATGAATAGCAAATTCTTCCATTTAGT
>JAJQFB010000112.1 GCA_021201395.1 Clostridiales bacterium
TTCAGACTGCCAAATTTATGTGTTTAAGACCGACGCTGAAGCTTAAGTTTAAAACTTTTTTTGTCGGGTAGACATTACAAAGCCAAACTCAAATTGTTGAATATCAGTATTACCCCGGTTAGTTTGTTATAAGTCGATATAAGTGAAACTGATTTCTAATGGGTATTGTATATTTTCAGCACTTCTGTAACAGCTTCATAACTTGTGCTTTTATCGTGGCTCCTACTTAATTAATCAAAATATTCTTCAACGTAAGCAGCCTCTTTGCAAGTTTAACCAAAGCCATAACATCGGTGTTTGCCGCAGCATTTCTTCTTGTATTTAATTATTCGCAAGGTACAGTCTCTCATAAATTAATGTTATAAATTCAATATCAAATTCATTATACACGAATTAAAAATATTTTGCAATATAAAATGTGTGAAAAATATTTTATTTTTGCCTCGCACTTTTGTATATTTTTACCCACCCAAAAAGATGTTCCTTTTGGACGCTTATGTCTTTTTACATATTTAAAAATAATCAAATATATTGACACTTGACAATGGGCATATGTAACGGACAGAATCGGGAGATAACCAAGACAACTGTTATAAATTATTCGCAGAATGAATCAAGAGGGTTTAAACACCCTTATTATCTTCTGTCACAAATTTCCCTTTTTGGTTTTTTCATGTGTTAAATTTTGTGATGCTTTTGATTTTCGGTGTAAGCTGAGATAATTTTTGAATTTTGCTATTTTAAGCTTGTAAGAATTTTATCGAAAATCGAATAATGTGTTAATTGTTTAAAAGTACAGCCGTTTCAACTGTATTCTGATTGTTCCAACAGATTTCAGGGGTTTCCTTTTCTCCGAAAAATACGGGAAAACGAAACCTTATCTTTTTGAGAAAGCGGCCATCGGGCTGTTCTTTTTCGTAAATTTCTATGCTTTCTATGAAGCTGTTCATAAATTCACGTTTTTCCAAATCGGTAAATTTGGCATACAGCTTATCAAAATATAAGAGGAATTTATAAATGTTTTCTTCTGAGATTTTTCTTTTGCTTAACATTCAGAATCCTTGTTTTAAGCTCCTCAATGCTGTCCTCGACGGCTTCGATTTCATCATAGAGATGATAAAGACGGTTTTCCATATCCTGATACTTCTTTTCATAAAAACTCGTATATATCTAAGCTGTCCATTTGTCTGCCGAGCCTGTTTTTTGCCCCTGTAAGCTGATTAAGCAAAGCCTTATTCCCATGCTTTTGAATTTAAATTTTGGTCTTGAGGCTATTCAATGTTTCTGTGGCGGTCTTCCATAGCCTCATATGTAAGCCCCAACTCCTCTCTTAAAAGCATTATTATTATGTCAAACAGCAAAAATAAATGCTGTTCAAAAAGATTTCCCATAGGCTGAACCGAGCTTACGACTCTCGGGTCGGTTCCCTTATAAACCGAAGCAGGCACAAACAAGACCCTGTGGGCAGAAAGGAGTGTTTTTTCATTCGGAGATCATATGATAATGCTTACATTTGCCCCGTGGAAAGAGCCTGATTTATTAAATAATCTATATAGCCTATTTTCCCCGAACCGTTTACGGCAATGAAGAGATCTCCCTCTTTCATACCCGGTGTGGTATCGTCCCACAGCCAGTGGATTTCCTTTCCCATGTGCATTATTCTCATTGCAAAGCTTCTTGCGGCAATTCCCTCTCTGCCTGCTCCTACAATGAAAACTCTGTCCGCCCCTGCTATGTCTGTTATAAAAGCCTGAAGCTCATCGGTGTTTTGTGCTTCAAAAACCGCCTTGTGTTCTTCAATAACGGTTTTATAATACTGCCGATATTTTTGTTCAAACATCATTTCGGCCTGCACCTCCTGTTTATATATTACATTTTTTGAAATCGATTGCATGCGCATTTTTTCCTTATTTTTATTAAAATTGCATATCTAAGGCCTGTAAATTTTCATAAAATTAAGTTATTATTTGCGTAATCGCTTACATTTAAAACTAAACTTTAATGATTTCTCTTACATAAGAAGAATCATTGGTTGTTTTCTCGGTTTCTCAATTTTTCAGAGCCTCGGAGTATAAGCTTAACGGGAACAACCTCTTTTTCAACCGCCGCCAAAGGATTTGACAAACGCTTAAAAAGCATTTTCATAGCCGTTCTTCCCATTTCGGTTTCAGACCTGTCTACCAAGAGAGCCTAAAGTCAATAGTCCTTAAAACATCATTATCGTCAAAGCCTATCAGAGAAATATCCCTGCCTATATACAAATGATGTTCCGTTAAATATTTAAAAATGTAAAAAAGATAGACGCAAAAGTTTTAAACATTCGATGTACTGCTTTTTACTATGATTTATAACATCTGATAATGTTCCAAAGCGCTTATAATAGCTTTCTCCTTTTCGGGCGGGCAGTTTGGTACGGGGTGGACATCATATTTTGAAAGGTTATAATTTTGCCCTACGTATAAACCGCATTTTCGTTTGATTTGAGAGATGTACAGGGTTGAAACTTTCAGATTGTATTCTTTCAAGACATAATCCTTTATTTCTTGATATGCTGTCTTTGCTTCGGCGGAGGTGGCCTCAAGCTAGTCTAAGTCTAAGTCGACCTCTATATAGTCATCTGGCTTTTGTTGGGACAAAAGCACAACCGTCTCTATACCCGTTGTTTGGGAGAACATATCCACGAGGGTTATTTGAACGGGAGTGTAGTGCGTCGACAAAAGGGCTAAATCACGGGCGAGAGTCGAGGGGTTGCAGCTTACATATATTATTTTTTCGGGGGCTATTTCCTTAAGGGTCAAAAGGAGAGAAGCCGCACAGCCCTTTCTGGGTGGGTCAACAACCACCAAATCCGGTTCGGGAACACTTTTAAGCAGCTTCGGGCAGACTTCCTCGGCAGCCCCTGTATAAAAGTTTGCGTTTGTTATGCCGTTTTCGGCGGCGTTTTGTTTGGCGTCGGCTATTGCGTCGGGAATGATTTCTATACCGTAAACCGCCCTTGCCCTTTGGGCTAAGAAAAGTGAGATTGTGCCTATGCCGCAGTAGAGGTCGAAAACGGTTTCGTCTCCCTTAAGCTCTGCAAGCTCCAAAACGGTTTTATATAGCTTCTCGGTCTGGAGAGGGTTTACCTGAAAAAAGGAAAGGGGAGAAATTTTAAACCTAAGCTCTCCAATATAGTCCGTAATATAGCCCTTTCCGAAAAGTATTTTGTTTTTACTGCCCAATATTACATTTGTTTTCTTTTTATTTATATTTAAAAGAGCCGTTGAAACACCGGGGATATCCTTTAGAAGATGAATTAAAGCCTCCTTTTGGAAAAGCTCATCTGAGTTTATTACTATACAGACCATAATTTCACCTGTTTTTACGGCTGTTCTTATAAGAACGTGGCGAATAACCCCCGAATGATTTTTTTCATCATAAGGGGGTATTTTATGTTTATCTGAAAAATCCGTTATTGTCTTGAGTATAAGGCTGTCAGTCGGCTGATTTATGAGACAGTCCTCTGTAGGGATAATATTGTGGCTTCTTTGGGCGTAAAAGCCTGCCGCTGTTTTGCCCTTTATGCTTCCTATGGGATATTGACCCTTGTTTCTGTAGCGGAAGGGCTTTTCAGAGCCTACGGGAGAGTTTACGCAGACAGTTTCGGGAAAGCCCCCTATTCTCGTGAGATTGTTTTTTATGGTTTTTTGTTTAAAGTCAAGCTGGGCGGAGTAGGAGAGATGCTGTAAATTACAGCCGCCGCACCTTTTGTAAACAGGGCAGAGAGGCTCTGTGCGTAGGGGGGAGGGACATATCATTTCCTCTGTTATGCCGTAGCCGTAATTTTTTTTAAGCTTTACAATCCGCATTTTGATAATATCCCCTACAGCCGCTCCGGAAACGAAGAAGGTAAAGCCCGAAGCCTTGCCTATTCCCATGCCCTCAACGGACATATCCTCTATTTTAATTTCCAAAATATCGTTCTTCTTAAATTCCATAATATATACCTACAGCTATCTACAGCTCGGAGCGGCGGATATTTCTTCCCAAAATGTTATTATATCCAAGCCAAGAGCCGTTTGTTTTGTTATTATCCGCCATTTCAATAAACATATTCATCTTTGCGTCTGTGTCGTCGGCGCAGTGAAGCAGATAGGCTTCTGCGGTGCTGGGAAGTTTAGGGGAGCCAAAGTCAAACTCGCCGTGGTGTGACAATATGCAGTGCTTCAAAAGCAGCTCCGCCTCTTCGGGAAAATCGGGTATTTTTTTGGCCTCGCGGCTTACAAGCTCCGCCCCCATAACAATGTGACCCAAAAGCTGGCCGCAGTCTGTATAGTCGTTATCGGGGAAAGGCGACAGCTCATATATTTTACAGACATCGTGAAGCATAGCCGAGGTTATGAGTAAATCCCTGTTTAGCCGTCCTTTGTAATGCTCAGCAAATTTGTCGCAGAGCTTAGTTACTGAGAGAGTATGTTCAAGAAGCCCTCCCATATAGGAGTGGTGCATTGACTTTGCGGCGGAGTGAACCTTAAATTCATCGGCCATCTCATCGTTTGCTATAAATATGTTTTCCAAAAGCTCTCTGAAATAAGGGGTTTTTATGGTGTCTATAAAATTCGTAAATTCATCGAATAAATCCTCTATGTTATATTTTGTTGTGGGAACAAAGTCCTGGGGATTGTATTCTCCCTTTTGAGAGCGTCTCAGCCGCCTGATATTAAACTGTAAATCGCCGTTAAAGGAGGTAACAAAGGCCTCAACCTTTACAAAATCCCCCTCGTTGAAGTCCTGTATAAGACTGTTAATTTCCCAAATTTTGCCGTCTATAAGGCCTGTTTTGTCGTATAGACGGAGGGATATATAATTTTTTCCCGCCTTTGATTTAAGAAGCTTTTTCTGCTTGCATAAATAATGCTCTGTTATTGTTTCTCCCTCACGGAGTTCTTCTATAAATTTCATGATTCTGCCTCCAAACTAATCATCTCTTTCATATTATGATTATATCAGATTGTGAAGTAAAAATCCACACCAAGTTGAAATAAAAGGAAAATATAATACCTCCGAATCGGGTTCGGAGGTATTTCTTTTTAACTTTGTATTAATTTTCTCTTTTCTGACGGGGACGTGTCCCTCTGCGGTCGCTGCTGCCGTTTGAGTGACGGGGAGGCCTTTCCTTATAGCCCTCGGGCTTAGGCAGGCAGGCCTTTCTTGAGAGATTGATTCTGCCCTGGTCGTCTATTTCCTTAACCATAACGTTTACAAAGTCGCCTTCTTTGAGTACGTCCTCTGCTTTTTCAACATACTTATAGTCAAGGTCTTTCATTCTTATGAGACCCTCTTTGTCGGGGGCTATTTCAACAAAAACGCCGAAGCTCATAATCTTTGTTGCCTTGCCTTCGAAGAAAGTTCCCGGTTCAGGGTCGGTTACGATTGCCAAAATCATACTGATGGCCTTGCCTATAGCCTCAGAGTTCTTTGAAGAAACGTAAATCTTGCCGTCATCCTCTGTGTCGATTTTGTCAACTCCCGATTCTTCTATTATACGGTTAATCGTCTTGCCCTTTGAGCCTACAACCTCGCCTATTCTTGAGGGGTCAATCTGTACAAATTCAATCTTAGGTGCATATTCGGAAATGTGGTCTCTTACTTCGGGGATAGCCTTAAGCATAACCTCGTCCAGAATATAGAGCCTTGCCTCGTGGCACTTCTTTAAGGCACCCTTTATAATTTTGGGGGTAAGGCCATGAATCTTAATATCCATCTGTATGGCAGTAATGCCCTTATGGGTACCTGCCACCTTAAAGTCCATATCGCCGAAAAAGTCCTCAAGACCTTGAATATCCGTAAGGAGAACAAAGTCGTCGTCTGTTTCGCCCGTTACCAAACCACAGGAGATACCCGCCACGGGAGCCTTGATGGGTACGCCGGCGGCCATAAGTGAAAGAGTAGAGCCGCAGACGGAGCCCTGAGAAGTAGAACCGTTTGAGCTGACAACCTCGGAAACAAGCCTTATAGCATAGGGGAAATCTTCTTCGCTTGGGATTACGGGAAGAAGGGAGCGTTCCGCAAGGGCGCCATGGCCTATTTCACGTCTGCCGGGGCTTCTGGAGGGACGTGTTTCCCCTACTGAGTAGCTGGGGAAGTTGTAGTGGTGGATATATCTCTTTGAGGTTTCCTCCTCGTCAAGACCGTCAAGCCTCTGGGCCTCGCCGATTGTGCCTAAGGTTGTAATTGTGAGAACCTGTGTCTGGCCTCTCTTGAAAAGGCCTGAACCGTGGACTCTCGGAACAACGTCAACCTCAGCCGAAAGAGGACGGATCTCGTCAAGCTTTCTTCCGTCGGGACGCTTGTGATCCTTAAGAATCATTCTTCTTACGGTTTCCTTTTCAAACTTGTAAACAGCTTCGTCTATGTCGGCTGCGTACTTGCCCTCGTCCTCGCCGCAGAAGCGTTCCTTTAAGGCTTCGAGAGTTTCCGCCGTTATGGCTGAAATCTGTTCGTCTCTGTCCTGCTTAAGCTCAGCGAAAACCGCTGTTTCCATACGGCTGTCGGTTATAAATTCCTTAATGGCTTCGTATAAGTCATGGTCAACGATGTGTTCCTCGTAGGAATGTTTGGGAATACCTATTTTTTCCTGTAAATCCTTTATAAAGTTGGCAATTTTAACGTTTTCCTCGTGGCCGAACATAATGGCCTCATACATTTCCTCATCGGAAATTTCGTTTGCACCGGCCTCAATCATCATAACTCTGTCTGTGGTAGAAGCAACGGTTAAGTTAAGCCTTGAGCTTGCCCTCTGCTCCTTGTTGGGGTTGATTATATAGCTTCCGTCAACATAGCCTACGCTGACAGCCCCCGTAGGGCCCTGGAAAGGTATATCGGAAATTGAAAGAGCAAGGGAAGCTCCTACCATAGCACAGATCTCAGGGCTGTTTTCCTGGTCTACCGATAAAACGGTGGCGTTTATGCAGACATCGTTTCTGTAGTCCTTAGGGAAAAGGGGACGGATGGGGCGGTCAATAACACGGGACGTTAAGATTGCGTGTTCCGTAGGCCTGCCCTCACGCTTTGTAAATCCCCCGGGAATCTTGCCTGCGGCGTACGTTTTTTCTTCGTAGTCGATACTTAAGGGAAAGAAGTCGATGCCCTCTCTGGGCTTTTCGGAGGCCGTAGCCGTTACCAAAACAGTCGTGTCGCCGTAGCGGACTATAACCGCTCCGTTTGCCAGCTCGGCAACCCTGCCGATTTCAAAAATCATATCTCTTCCGCCTATTTCAAGCTTATAGGTCTGATACATTTAAAAATCTCCTTTCAAATTTGGGGAGAGTTTTCCGTTTTTCCTATTTACCCGTTTCAAACAGGGAAGCAAATATTTTTCACTGTCTCAAACGAATAAATATAAAACGCAAAGCCCTCCTTTAAAATTACTTTAAAATATGGGCGAAGCCGCCGTGACTCCGCCCTTGTTTTTTATTATTACTTTCTTAAACCAAGCTCGGCGATAAGGTTACGGTATTTAACAATATCCTTTCTCTTGATATAGTTAAGGAGACCCTTTCTCTGACCAACCATCTTAAGAAGGCCTCTTCTTGAGTGGTGATCCTTCTTATGAACCTTTAAGTGTTCTGTAAGGTGATTGATTCTTTCCGTTAAAAGAGCAACCTGAACCTCGGGTGAACCTGTGTCTGCTTCGTTTCTGCCGAACTTAGCGGCAATAGCTTTTTTGTCAATAGCCATTTTTTAATTTCCTCCTGAATAATATTATTATCCCCCAATACAATGAAACGGTCGGAGAATCCAACTTCATAGTACGGGTTTTTAACGTCAACTATCTGTCCTCAACAGTCAACTATCAAATTATACCACATATATTTTCCAAATACAAGCCCTTTTTTATTTTTTTACACCGCAGTAAATTTATATGTATATTTAAAAGGACACAGCCCCCGGCAAAACTCACGGGCTATGTCCTTTTTAACTGCCTGAAGCTTTTATTATAGAAAAACTTTAAACCTTTCGTTCAAAAAATATATTGTATAATTCCGCTTTTTGGTTTAAAATAGAAATATGCTGATAAGTTAAAATAAAAGGATTGAGGTTTTGGAGATGCTTTTCAATTCGGCTGACTATATAATATTTTTTATAACGGTTTTGGTTTTATATTATGTTCTGCCCTATAAGCTCAGGTGGATAATGCTGCTTACAGCCAGTATAATTTTTTATATGGCCTGGGAGCCTGCCCTTATAGTTCTTATTTTGTTCTCTTCCCTTGTAAATTATGCCTGCGCAAGGCTGATTTTCAAAAACAGGAGGAACAGGCGGCTTAAAAAGGGAATATTAATATTCTGTATGGCCGTAAACTTCGGGCTTTTGATTGTTTTTAAATATCTTGTGTTCCTGTGCGGTTTGCTTTCGGAGGTTTTGGGCTTTTTCGGAGCCTCATCGCCCATAGGGGAGTTTAATATAATTTTACCCATGGGCATATCATTTTATACATTTCAGGCGGCGGCTTACACAATAGACGTTTACAGGGGAGAGCTAAAACCCCTTAAAAACTATTTCAGGTCCACCCTTTTTATAACCTTTTTCCCTCAGCTTGTGGCCGGCCCCATAGAGAGAGCGAAAAATCTGCTGCACCAGCTCTTTATGCAGCACAGCTTTAACACGGACAACATTGTTTTCGGCCTTAAGTTTATGGTTTTGGGCTATTTTAAAAAGGTGGTTATAGCCGACAGAATCGGAATAGTTGTGGACACAATTTTTAACCGCCCCTCCGATTTCGGCGGAATATCCTTTATTGTCGGAACGCTTCTCTTTACGGTTCAAATTTTCTGCGATTTTTCCGGCTATTCCGATATTGCCATAGGAACGGCCAAAACATTGGGCATAGACCTTATGACAAATTTTGACAGACCCTATTTTTCACGGTCAATAAAGGAGTTTTGGCGCAGGTGGCACATTTCTCTTTCGGGCTGGTTTAAGGATTATGTTTATATTCCCTTAGGGGGAAACAGAGTTTCAAAGCCGAGGTGGGCTCTCAATATATTTATAACCTTTGTCTTAAGCGGAATTTGGCACGGCGCAAACCTGACCTTTATACTCTGGGGTGCTCTTCACGGTCTCTTCCAGATTATAGGCAAAATAAAGGACGAAACAATAGGCAGGTTTAAACCCGAATTCTTTTTATTTGATTTAATAAGCGGTCTTATAACTTTCTGCCTTGTGGCCTTTGCGTGGATATTCTTCAGGGCAAACAGCTTAAGCGACGCTTTTTATATAGTTTCAAATTTGGGAAGCGACCTCGGCAGGATTACCGACGGCCAATATCTCTATGAAACCGTTCTCGGTTGGGGGCTTGGGTTTTATCCCTTGCTTTGGTCTTTGGGGGCTGTGGGAATACTGTTTTTAATTGAGGCTGTAAGCTTTAAAGAAAATATCGTAAAGCTTACGGACAGACTTCCTTTTGTAATAAGATTTTGCTTTTACTTCGGACTTGTTTTTATAATTTTTCGGATGGGGGTGTTTGACAGTGGAGCAGAGTTTATATATTTCCAATTTTAGAAAATACATTTTACTTATTTTAAAGGCCTGTCTTTTCTGCGGTCTTATGCTTTTGGCTTTATCAAAGCTTGGGGAAACCTTTAAGACGGCTTCAAAGGAAAATATCGTAAACAGACACAATGCGGCCAGATTTCAGGGCTTTTATGAGGAGGATAACGTCTATGACCTTATTTTTATAGGCAGTTCCCACGCCTACTGTACTTTCGACCCGGAGATTTTCGATGAGGAACTGGGCGCAAACAGCTACAATATGGGTATGCCCTTACAGCTTACCGCCTCAACCTATTATGAGCTTAGGGATATTTTTGAACACCAAAGCCCCAAAACAATAATTATGGAGGTTTACTGGGGGGTTATGACCTCAGACTTCCAGATTAATGAAACGGTGCAGCTTTTTCAGGTTATGGAAAACGATGAGCTTAAAGAGGAATATTTCAACAATGTCTTTCCCGTTTCCGAAAAAATAAAATATTCCGTAGACGCTTTAAAATATCAGGCGGACTACTTTGCCTATAAATCAGGCGAGTACGATGAAAAAATAAGGAATTACTTCGGCCTTGTTAAGCCTGAGGAGGAGGTTCACACAACGGGTACGGAAAAATACGGGACTAAGGGCTTTGTTTGGTGCGACTATAATGTGCTGCCCGGGGAATATGACAAAACGAACCAGTATGTGGGCTTGAACGGCAAAGACGTTAACTTTTCAGATACGCAGATAGAATATCTCTATAAAATAATCAATCTCTGCGAAGAGGAGGGGGTTCAGCTTATTTTTGTTACCGCCCCTATAGCTCCCGTTTCTATGGATTATATAGAAAACTATGAGCTTATACACAACAGAATAAATGAAATTGCGGAAGAAAAAGGAATTCCTTATTTTGACTATAATATTATAAATGAGGAAGAAAATATTGTGACAAACGAAAATTTCAGGGACGACGCCCACCTAAACTACAGCGGAGCTGAGATTGTCTGCCGTCATTTAACAAATTTACTTAAGGAAAAGGGAATAGAGGTAAAATAAAAATAATGAAAAATGTATATGAAACACACAGCGGAGAAGAAACGGAGAAAATAGGCTTTGAGCTGGGTCTTAAGGCCGAAGCAGGGGAAATTTACTGTATAAGCGGAGGCCTGGGAGCGGGGAAAACCTGTTTTACAAAGGGCTTTGCAAGGGGTTTAGGGGTTAAAGACCATATAACAAGCCCTACATTTACGATAGTAAACGAATATGAGGGCAGGCTTCCCCTTTATCACTTTGACGTTTACCGCCTTGAGGGGGAAGATGAGCTTTATGACATAGGGGCCGACGAATATTTTTTCGGGAACGGCATCTGTGTTATAGAGTGGGCTGAAACAGTAAGAGAGGCCATACCTGCCGCAGCGGTTTGGATAGGTATTTACAGAGATTATAAAAAGGACGAAAATTTTAGGAGGATTGAAATAGGGCTATGAATATATTGGCTTTGGACTCAAGCGGACTTGCGGCCGGCGTGTCCCTTGTAAATGAAGAAAAGGTTTTAGGCGAATTTTTTATGAATCATAAAAAGACCCACTCTCAGACACTTATGCCCCTGCTTGAGAATATGCTTAAGGTTTTGGAGTTTAACAAAAGGGACATAGACTTTACAGCCGTAACCTCGGGTCCCGGCTCCTTTACGGGCTTAAGAATAGGAATGGCGGCGGCTAAGGGGCTGTCTGCGGCTCTTAACAAGCCTCTTATAACCGTTCCCACTCTCGATGTTTTGGCCTATTCCCTTGAGGGCAGAGGGGAGCTTATCGTTCCCGTTATGGACGCAAGACGGGGTCAGGTTTACTACAGCATATACAAACAGGAAGAGGAGAGCCTAAAAAGGCTTTGCAGCTACGGAGCCGAGGAAATAGAAAAAGTTTTGGAGGAAGTAAAGGAAATCGGCGGAGAAGCGGTTTTTGTCGGCGACGGAGTTTATCCCTATAAAAAGCAAATTGAAGAAGCAGGCTTTAAAACAGGAAATATTACTCAGGCTATACAAAGGGCGAGCTGTTTGGGGGCATTAGCTTTAAAGGCGGCAAAAGAGGGGTGGTTTTTAAAGCCCTCGGAAGCTGAGCTTATGTATCTTCGGAAATCGCAGGCCGAAAGAGAGCTTGAGGAAAAGAAGAAAGAAGTCATTTTCCGTCCCATGAAAAAGGGAGATATTGACAGTATGGCGGAGATAGAGAAAAAGTGCTTTGCTGTGCCTTGGTTTAAGAAAATGATACTTGATGACTACAAAAACGGGCTTACATATTACATTATCTGTGAAAAAGGCGGTAAGGTTATAGGCTACGGCGGTATGTGGCACGTTATAAACGAGGGGCACATTACAAACATAGCCCTAACCCCCGAAGAACAGGGCAGGGGGCTCGGCAGGCGTCTTGTAAACGAAATTATAAAGCTGGCGAAAGAAAAGCATATGATAGGCATAACTCTTGAGGTCAGAGCAGGCAACAAAAAAGCTATTAAGCTTTATGAAAGCGTGGGCTTTAAGCCCGAGGGCATACGGCCCGAATATTACAGCGACAATAAGGAAAGTGCGCTTATTATGTGGAAAAATCTGTAAAATTAAGAATAAAAATAAATCGGTAAGGGGTGAAAAACCTATGGTAAGAGAGCTTAAATATGAAGAGCTTAAGTATGATGCGGATTTGTCGGAGCTTCAGTCGGACTATACCTCCGAAGCAATAGGTCAGGAGAGAGCCTGTGAAGCTATAGAAACAGGCCTCGGAATAAAGAAAAAGGGCTATAACATTTTAGCCGTAGGCAGTCACGGCTGCGGCAGGACGGCCTTTGCAAAGAAATTAGCTGAAAAAACAGCGGCAGGGGAGCCTGTTCCGCCGGATATTTGCTGTGTTTACAACTTTAAAAATCCCAAAAAGCCTATAATGCTTGAATTTCCTCCCGGAGAGGGCGGAGTTTTTAAGGGCGAAATTTCAGAGCTTGTCCATATGCTTACGGTTGAAATTCCCAGAGCATACACAACGGAGCAGTATGAAAACGAAAAAGAGGTTCTTTTAAAGGAAATACAGACAAAAAGAGACGAGGCCGTAAAGCTTATAAGCGACAAAGCGAGGGAGGAGGGCTTTTCAGTGAAAAACGCCGGGGGAGGGCTGACCTTTACTCCCCTTGTTGACGGAAAAGCCATTACCGATGATGAATATGAAAGCCTTTCAAACGAAGAAAGAGAGGATTTCAGCCGCCGTTCCGAGCTTATAGCGGAATCCGCCGACGGCTTTATAAAGAACGTAAAGGCGGCGGAAAGCGAGATAAAAAAGGAAATTTACGATATAGACTATAATGTGGGGCTTTTTACAATAGGCCGCTTTTTCTCTCCTCTGCAGGAAAAATACTGTGAAAACGAGAAGGTTTCCGAATATATGGCAAACCTTAAGGAGGATATACTTTCCAACCTTGAATTTTTTACGGATAACGAAAACGAGGAGCAGGAGGACTTTATGGCGGCGCTTCTGCCCTTTGCCCCTAAGAAAAACACGGAAGAGGTTATACAGAGGTATGACGTAAACCTGCTTGTGGATAATTCCGGCCTTAAGGGGGCGCCTGTTGTGGTAAGCTATAATCCTACCTATGCAGGGCTTGTGGGGGAAGTTGAATTTGACAACGAATTCGGAAATTATACAACGGACTATATGAAAATCGTTCCCGGTCTTTTCCACAAGGCAAACGGGGGCTACCTTATTTTGCAGCTTACGGATATACTTGCCTCTCCCTACGGCTGGGAAACGGTTAAAAAAGTTTTGAGGACGGGAGAAATAGCAATAGAGCCTATAAAGGACTATCAGTTTTCAGCCGTTTCCATCTCAACCCTTAAGCCGGAGCCAATTAAGTATAACGGCAAAATAATAATAGTCTGCTCGGGCTATTATTACAAGCTTTTGAGAGAGGCCGATGATGACACGGATAAGCTCTTTAAAATAGCCGCCTTTTTTGACTATGAAATGGCAGGAAACAAAGATAATCTTTCCGGCCTTTTGGGCTATATAAAATCGTTCCACGAGAGGAACGAAACAAAAGCCATTGATTTGGGGGCGGTAAATGAAATAGTAAAGTATTCAAAACGTCTCAGCGGCAGGAGGGATAAGCTTACGGCAATATTCTCCGGCCTGAACGATGTAATGATAGAAGCGGACCTCATTGCTTCAAAAGAGAAAAAAGAAAAAATAGAAAAGGAGCATATTATAAAGGCAATTAAAAACGGTTACAGAAGAATTTCGATTTATGAGGATAAGCTCAGCGAGATGTATGCCGAGGGGGATATGCTTATTGACGTAAAAGGCTCTAAGGTAGGGCAGGTAAACGGCCTCTCCGTAATAGAGGTTTACGGCTGCACTTTCGGAAAGCCCTCAAGGATAACCGCCACAACCTATATGGGCAAGGCCGGAATAGTGAACATAGAAAAGGAAAGCGAGCTTTCGGGTGAAATCCACACAAAGGGCGTTCACGTTATAGGCGGATATTTGGGGAATAAATACGCAAGGGACTTTCCTCTGTCATTTTCCTGCCGTCTGTGTTTTGAACAGAACTACGGCGGAGTGGACGGAGACTCGGCCTCCTCTACGGAAATGTATGCTATTCTCTCAGGCCTTTCGGAGCTTCCCCTAAGACAGGACATCGCCGTAACAGGCAGCGTGAATCAGTTTGGGAAAATTCAGCCCATAGGCGGCGTCACCTATAAGGTTGAGGGCTTTTACGACACCTGTAAGAGAAAGGGTCTGACAGGCACTCAGGGCGTAATGATACCCAAACAAAACGTAAAGGAGCTTGTTTTAAGCGATGAAGTCCTTGAGGCAATAAAAGGGGGAACCTTTAAGCTCTATGCCATAGAAACCGTAGACGACGGCATAGAAATTCTGACAGGAAAGCCTTCCGCCGAAGTTCACGAAAAGGTTTATAACAAGCTTAAGGACTATTACGAGAAGTTTAAGGAGGAATAAAAACACCTTAAAATTATTTTTGTTATGGTGAAATTATATTGACATTGTGTATATATGTACGTTATAATAAACACATAATATATATATGGAGGTATGTACTATGGAAGCGGTAAATTTAAATATCCGTACTGACAAAAATATAAAGGAAACAGCCGAAAAAATATTTAATGAACTTGGTTTTAATATGACAACAGCAATAAATATTTTTCTCAGACAGGCTATAAGAACAAACGGTTTGCCCTTTGAAGTATGTTTGGACACACCTAATGAGGTTACGTTAAGTGCAATAGCAGAGGGCAGGAAAATGGCAGCAGACCCGAATGTAAAAAGATATACAAATATGGCTGATTTAAGAAAGGCTTTAGAAGAATGAAATATGATGTAATTTTTACAAAGCAGTTTAAAAGGGATTTAAAGCTTTCTCTTAAGCAGGGAAAAAATATCGAAATTCTGTATACTGTTATTGAAAAGCTTGCAAACGGCGAACGGCTTGAATCACAGTTTCGTGATCATGCTTTAAACGGAAAATATATGGGTTCACGAGAATGTCATATTGAACCCGATTGGCTTTTAATATATGAAATTATTAATGATACTCTTGTTCTTGAACTTTATCGTTTGGGTAGTCATTCGGCATTATTTAGAGGTTAAAATCAGTATAGTTGACGCTATGTATTATGTAAAAGATAAAAAAGGCTGCTGCAAATCAGGCGAAAAAACTGTTTTGCGGCAGTTTTTTTGTCTGGGCGGAAAATTGTATCGATACAATTTAGGTTTGCTATTGAAATTGTTCTTTTTTTGTATATAATTAAATTTATTAAAGTAAATACCGATTAATTTGATATGAAAATAATTTCAGCAGGAGGGAAAGAAAGATGAGTGTGCCTTTTGTATTGACGCCGGGGCCTACCTATATAAACAACGAGGTCAGAGAGGCTATGGGCAGGGAGCTTACAAACCCTGACATAGACCCGGAATTTTATGAATTTTACAAGAATGTATGCGGTAAGCTTCAAAAGCTTATGAAAACGGAAAACGAGGTTTTGATTCTTGCCGGAGAGGGAATTTTGGGGCTTGAAGCGGCCTGCTGTTCTCTTACCGAAGAGGGGGACAGGGTTCTCGTTATAGACAACGGCATCTTCGGCGCGGGCTTTGAGGATTTTGTAAAGCTTTACGGCGGAGAGGCGGTTGTGTTCAAATCGGACTACAGAAACGAGGTAAACGTTGATGAGCTTAAAAGCTTCCTCGAAAACGACCACGATTTTAAATATGCAACCCTTGTTCACTGTGAAACGCCCTCGGGAACAAAAAATCCCGTTGACAAAATTTGCCCTCTTCTTAAGGAATACGGCATTATGTCTGTGGTTGACAGCGTTTCCGATATGGGCGGAGACGAGCTTAAGACAGACGAATGGCAGATTGACATCGCTTTAGGCGGTTCCCAGAAGTGTCTGTCCGCTCCCGTAGGGCTTACATTTTTAAGCCTAAGCGAAGCTGCCCTTAAAGCCATATACGGCAGGAAAACTCCGGTTAGGGGCTTTTACTGCAATTTGGCCGCCTTTAAGGACTGGTACAAAAACAAGTGGTTCCCCTATACAATGCCCATTCATCTCATATACGCCCTTGACAAGGCTCTCGACAGGACTTTGTCAGGCGATTTTGTAAAAAGGCATAAGGTAATCGCCGAAGCGGTAAGATATGCCTTAAGAGAAGCAGGGCTTGAAATTTATGCAAAAAGCGGCTTCTCAAACACGGTTACGGCGGTCGTCCTGCCTGAGGGGATTAAGTTTTCGGAGCTTCAAAATATTATTTTAAAGGATTTCGGTATACTTGCTTCAAGCTCTCTGGGCTATCTTAACAACAGGGTTTTGAGAATAGGCCATATGGGCGAAAACTGTACGGGTGAAAATATGTACAGGTTTTTAACGGCTCTTAATTACGGCCTTGAAAAAACGGGAGCAAGGCTTAAAACAAACCTACAGGACAATTTCAGAAAGGAGATAGAAAAAAATGGCTTCACAGTCTAAAAACAACAGCGAAAGAGAACACATCAGAACCATAGTAATTACGGGGCTTATGACCGCCCTTGTTTTCGCAGGCTCCAGAATAGGCTTCCACACCCCCTCAATAACAGGCGGCGGCTATGTCCATTTAGGCACGGCCTTTATGTTTTTCACCGCTTTCGTTTTCGGCAGGAAAGCCGGGGCCTTTGCCGCCGGAGTGGGAATGGGTCTTTTCGACCTGTTTTCGGAATACGCCGTTTGGGCGCCCTTTACCTTTGCAATAAGCCTGCTTATGGGATATTTTGCCGGAAAAATCGCCCGCAGTGAGGACGGAAGCTTAAGCTTTTTTAAATGCGGTATGGCCTTTGTCGTATGCACGTTCATAAAGGTTTCGGGCTACTACCTGACGGAGGTTATACTCTATCAAAATTTGGTGTCCCCTCTGGCCTCCATACCCGGAAACATTACCCAAATGCTCGCCGGTATTGTGATAGGAAGTGCCCTTGCGGCGGCTGTACTTAAACAAAAAGCTTTATCTTTCGGAAAATAAAAACAGTTAACCATAGGAAATATCTAAAAACCCGTTGAATTTTAGTTGTAATATTCTAAAGAACCGCTGATTAATAAAGCTGACTCTTAAACTTAAAAGTAAAAATCAAAGCATCTGAATATTTAAAAAAGAGAACGTCCCGCCTACTACACACCATTCGGGACGTTCTCTAAATCAAAAAACCAAAATGTTATATGGAGAGGAAAAAACAACCCCTTATAACCTAATTAAGTTTTGCCGCCGCTTCGGCCTTTCCTTTTTGGAGAAAGGCTTTTGCTTTTGCGGCATTTTCGATAAAATATATTAATATGATTTATACATTGCTCAACTGAGTTGGTTATAATGCTGTTTGGATGCAGAGGGTTCGACCTCTCCGCAGCCGTGGTATACAAAATACAATACATCGGCATTAATATAAACAATACGGCACTGCAGTATCATCAGCTTGCGGCGGCGGTCTCCCCTCCCCTTAGCGAAAGGAAGGCTTGTCGGCCGTTTAATATTCTGCGGCTTACAGCTGAGCTTGTTTACAGTTTCAATAATAATCAACTGCCTTTAATTTATGCGTAAAATTTAATAGCCGCAGGTTTCTCCTCTGTTGGCAGAAGCAAAAAAGGTGTCATCATCTACATCAAATTTTTCTGTTAATGCATTGCATTTTCTGCAAAGAGGGATTATAAATTCTTCTTTCCCTTTTTTATCATTGCTGACGTGTGCTCCTACCTCAGCCGAATTGAGGCACCATTTGTTGGCGCACAGACAATCCGAAAATTTTTCCAAACTGCCCGAATATTTTTCCCAATGGTTTTCCCAAGTTTTGCATTTGCACTTGCGGTTGCCGGTGTTTTTCACATTTTTCCAGCCTTCAGTTGGCAAATTTTGCATATTAACCGCTCCTTTTTGCTATTAAAAGTCCGATATTTTTTTATAAACTCCTTCTGCAAATTAATGCAGAAGGAGTCCGTGTCATATTAATAATTTATAGTGTAAATATTTGAACTTGTCTGATAATCGTCGCCTATAGTCAAGGTGCTTGCGGTTATCAAATTTTCTGATTTAAAGGAGACAATTTCCATAGCAGGTTTTGTATATTCTTTTTTCATAGTATAATTCCCTCCTTAAATTACTCAAAATAGATGCCAAGGTCGCTGACATCGTTGCCCGACGACAAGGTTACAAGATATGCCACAACATAAGCACTGTCTTCATCTATAATACCTTTTTCAATAAGCTCTTCAACCGAAAGCTGATTATCATCATTGCCTTCATATGAAACGCCGCTGTATACCGTATCGCCTTCGGCTAAAGCCGTGCTGTCTGCTGACTCTGCGATATAGTATGAACCATAGCTTGCCTGCTCTTCTTCGGTTACTCCGAAGTAAGCATAGTAATCGCCGGGCACGGTTACCTTAATCTGTGAAATATACGAATCCTTTGTGGCTGAAATGTATATAACTTTGTCGCTGTCGGTTTCATTTGTATAGGTTAAATAAGCAGTGGTATTTCCGCAATCACTGGAATCTAAATAATAGTCCGTTTCTGTGCTGTATGTATCTGAAATCTTACTGGTATCATCTGTAAGATATGCATATCTGCCGGAGCCGCCGCCGCGAACAGGAACTGTTACTGTACTTCCGGCTACAAGCTTGAGAGCAAACATATCTGTGTTTGTTCTGACTCTTAAGCCATATGAATTAGTAGAGCCGCCTAAATTTGTGGTTGTTTTTTTCTGGAAATAATTTCCGGAGCTGCCTGCGGAAAGTATTTCGCTGTCAAAATACAAATACCCTCCATCATATGCGTAAGCATCATAATAGTCAACGCCAAATCCTGCATCTAATGCGTCCTGAAGAATGGTATAAGTTGTGGTTGTTGTGGCTGCTACAAGACCATCGGTTGTTCCGCTGGTTCCCGAAATAGAAGGAGCCGCTTTTACGGTGATTTCTGCTTCTGCGGCAAAACCGCCGTCTGTTGTTGTGACAGTAATTACAGCCGTGCCTGCTGCAACACCTGTTACAGTGCCGCTGCTTACAGTGGCAACAGATTCATTATCTGAACTCCAAGTAACAGATGAATCCGTAGCATCTTCGGGAGAAACAGCAGCTTCTAAGGTTGTTGTTCTGCCAACATATATTTCCGCACTTTCGGGCGAAACGGTAATGCCTGTTACTGCAACAGCGTCCGACAGTGTTACTGTATAAGCTGTTGTTCCGTCAACTGCCGTAAAGGTATTTGAAGCATATCCGTCTGCACTGACTGTGTATGTGGTTCCGGCTGTAAGCGTATAAACGCCGCTTGAAGGTGTAATTGTTGTGCTGCCGCTTGTTACGGTAAAGTCGCTGATTTCGTTTCCATCTTCATCAACAACTGTAATTGCAGCATCAACAGTGGTTGTATTTGCAGAAGCTCTTGCTATTGAATAAACACCCATTTTGCCGCTAAAATAGAACAATACTGTACCACTCTCTGCAACAGTATATGTATAATTAGCTGTAGCGCTTCCCAAAGATTCGCCTGTTGTGCTTAATGAATCCCCGCTTACGGTTGCTGTATCACTGGAGCTTGAGTAATTTTCATAAATAGTAATAGTTCTGCTAGTTGTAGCTGTATAGGCTATTGTTATAGTATCGTTTGCAATGTCATTTATTTAATTTAAGGGGCAATTTTTCAATTAAGGGTGTAACC
>JAJQFB010000010.1:0-17609 GCA_021201395.1 Clostridiales bacterium
AAAATGTATCCTCTTGCCTAATACTCAAGAGGATTTTTTAACGCCTGATTATTGACCGCTTACCATTTTACTTTATATTTTTCAATTTATGGCATTTACAGTATTATTTTACACCGATTGACAGGAGCTTATATATAATGTATAATAAAAGCATTATATAAGAAAGGAAGAAAAAAATGGAAGAAAAAGGACAAATTAAAGAAAATAAAATGGGGACTATACCTATAAACAGGCTGCTTTTGTCGGTGTCCGTGCCTATGATGGTTTCTATGCTGGTTCAGGCTCTCTATAATATAGTAGACAGTATGTTCGTTTCACAGATAAGCGAAAATGCCCTTACGGCGGTTTCCCTTGCTTTTCCGGCTCAAAACCTTATGATAGCCGTGGCTTCGGGTACGGGCGTCGGCGTAAACGCCCTGCTTTCAAAGTCTTTAGGCAGCAAAAGCTTCAAAACCGCAAACGACACAGCAAGCACAGCCGTCTTTCTCTGGCTTATAAACTTTGCCGTTTTCGCTGTTTTAGGCGTTTTTTTCTCACGCCTGTTTTTTGCCGTGCAGACGGACGCAGAGGAAATTGTAGACTACGGCCACTCCTACCTTTCAATCTGTATGATTTTTTCACCGGGTATGTTTGGCCAGGTGGCCTTTGAGAGACTTTTGCAGTCTACGGGAAAATCCGTCTATTCTATGATAACCCAGTCTACAGGGGCAATAATAAACATAATTTTAGACCCTATACTTATTTTCGGTCTTTTCGGCCTGCCTGAAATGGGTATAAGCGGTGCCGCCATAGCCACTGTAATCGGCCAGTCTGCGGCCTGTATACTGGCAATCACACTCAATATAACCAAAAACAAGGAAATTCACTTTACCTTAAGGGGCTTCCGTCCCAAATTAAAAATCATAAAAAATATATACTCCGTAGGTATTCCCTCTATTCTTATGATAGCCATAGGCAGCCTTATGACCTTCGGTATGAACAAAATTCTTATAGCCTTTTCAACCACGGCCACGGCGGTTTTCGGTGTTTACTATAAGCTTCAAAGCTTCGTGTTTATGCCCGTTTTCGGCTTAAATAACGGTATGGTGCCTATTATCGCCTATAATTTCGGCGCCGAAAGACCCGACAGAATAACCAAAACCCTAAGGCTCAGCATCTTCTATGCCGTTTTTATTATGCTTATAGGCTTCGGCATTTTCTTCTTCTGTACGCAGCGGCTCTTAGGCATATTCGACGCTTCGGAAAATATGCTGTCAATCGGTATCCCGGCTCTCAGAATAATAAGCATAAGCTTCCTTATAGCAGGCTACTGCGTTGTTGTGTCCTCGGTTTTTCAGGCTCTCGGCCACGGGCTGTTCAGCCTTATAATCTCCGTTCTCCGTCAGCTTATAGTTCTCCTGCCCTCGGCCTGCATACTCTCAAAATTCGGCTTAACCCCCGTTTGGTTCTCTTTCCCCATAGCAGAGTTTGCCTCTTTAATCGTCTGTACGGTTTTCCTTAAATATGTCTATAAAAAGGACATAAACCCCCTGAAAACCCCGAAATAAAAACTCATAAACATTACAAACCCTCCGATATTTTAAGCCGGATTAAAATTTTACAAATGCAAGCCGCAAAGACAACAATCCGTAAACATTTTATGTTGTATATGTGTTGTATCGACATTGTTTTTAAAATTTTATATAATCGGCTTAAAATCAGTAAAATTATTCGGAGGTTTTTTTATGACTGACTTAAGCAGGGAATTTGAAGATTATATTATATACTGTTCAAAACAAAGGGGACTCAGCGGACACACACTAAAGGCTTACAAAATCGATATGAAGCAGTTTGTTTCCTATACAGGCTTTATAAGCCTCGAAAGAAATGATTTGACAAAATATATACAGCATTTGCATGAAAACTACAAGCCCAAAACCGTCCGCCGCAAAATAGCTTCTTTAAAGGCTTTTTTCCATTATCTCTATTATCGGGATGTTATATCGGAAAATCCCTTCGGAAAAATAAATACGGGCTTTAAGGAGCCGAAAACTCTTCCTAAGACTATCCCCTGTCACATTATACAGAACATTTTAGAGGCACTTTATGACGATATAACAAGCTCTTCAACTAAGCATCAAAAGGAAGTGTCCGTCAGAAATGCAGCGGTAATAGAGCTTCTTTTTGCAACGGGAGCAAGAATCTCCGAAATATGCTCTCTGAAAACGGAAGATGTGGAGCTTTCCTCTCACACCGTAAAAATATTCGGCAAAGGCTCTAAGGAGAGAATCATACAGGTTGAAAATGCCGGTGTTATAAATATTTTGGAAGCTTACAAAAAAGCATATGAAAAAAAGCTGACGGCAAAGGGCTTTTTCTTCCTCAATAACAGGGGTCACAGACTTTCGGAGCAGTCCGTAAGAAATATAATCCGCCGTTTGGAGGCTCAGGTAAATTCGCCCATACACATTACTCCCCATATGTTCAGGCACTCGGTAGCAACCCTGCTTCTTGAGGAAAACGTCGATATAAGGTACATACAGAAAATTTTAGGCCACAGCTCAATAACAACCACACAAATATACACCCACGTAACATCTTCAAAGCAAAGAGAAATTTTACGTACAAAACATCCGAGAAACAAAATGAATATTAAGTCTTATACAAATTATGAAATATAAGGTATAAAAACATAAAAAACGGTTCATTATCAGAACCGTCTTTTATATTGCTTCCTTATTTATAATTTATTTTTATTTGAAAAGCTCTAAAAGCTGTTTTATATTTTTCTTCCCGAAAGAAACTTTACTGTCGTTTATAACAACGCAGGGTACGCTCATAACATTATATTTTTTCTGTAAATCCTGAAAACGGGAAATATCGAAAACTTCCGCCGTTACGTAAGGGCTTTCAGCGGCTACCCTCTGGGCTGACGTTACAAGCTCGGGACACATTGTACAGGAAAGTGTGACAAATATTTTCATATTTATTTTTTCGGATATTTCCGAAACAGCTTCTTTTGTTTCTGCGTCTATACTCTGACCCGGTCCGGCGGCGTTATAAAGCCCCAAAACAAAGGAGGTAAACTCGTGGCCTCCCGGGACACCGTGGAATGCAAGGCCGGTTCCGCTGCCGTCCTTACGGCAAACCCTTACGCAGGGTAAAAATTCTTCCTTATCCTGAGATTTCTCGATTTTAAGCCTGTCCGTCAGCTTACAAAGCTCCCTCATATACAGCTCAAGCTCATCTGAGAGAGGGCTGCCGTCTGAATATAAACGCAAAATAATATCATTTTCCATCTTTGAGAAAACCATATCGAGCTGAGATTTAAGCTCACGGCTGAAAAAGCCCTCTTCCTCTCCTCCTGATTTCGGCTCCGTTTTTTCCTTTGCTTCCTCTTTTTTGTACACTGTGGGAACAATCCCTGTTTTTTTCTGCATGGAAGCCGCATACCGCTCCAGCTCCGTGGCGGCCACGGCTCCGTCGCCTACAGCCGTAACAACCTGTCTTAAATTTTTGACACAGACGTCCCCTGCCGCATAAACTCCGGGAACACCCGTAAATTTGTTTTCGTCCGTTATAACATAGCCCTGAGGGTTTAACTCCGCAATGCCCTTTAAAAGCTCTGTTTCAGGGGCATAGCCTGCAAAAACAAAGACTCCGAAGCCCTCATCGCCTGCACTGAACAGTGTTTCCTCCCCTGTTTTTGAATTGACATAGCATATTGTTTTAAGAGAGCCCTCCCCCTCAACATATTTAACCGATGTATTTGTAAGGACGGTTATTTTTTCGTTGTTCCTTGCCTCGTCGGCTGTAGTCTTTGCGCAGGAAAAGTCATCGCCCCTTATTAAAATAGTTACGTGTTTGGCATATTTTGTAAGGAAAACACTTTCCTCCACCGCCGCAAAGCCGCCGCCTATAACAAAAATTTCCTTTCCCGTAAAAAATTCACCGTCGCAGGTAGCGCAGTAAGCCACTCCCCTGCCCTTAAATTCGGCCTCGCCCTTAAAGCCTACCGTTCTCGGATGGGCTCCCGCGGCGATTAGAATACCGAAAGAATAAAAATCCCCTCTTGAGGTTTTTATCTTTTTTACATCTCCCTCGGTTTCAACAGCTTCCGCCTCGGCCAAAAGAAATTCCGCCCCGAAGCTCTGAGCCTGTTTCCTCATATTTTCCGTAAGCTCTGCACCGCTTGTCTTGAAAACACCGGGATAGTTTACAATCTCGGATGTTATTGTTATCTGGCCGCCGAAGCCCTCTTTTTCCGCAACCAAAACTCTGTATTTTGCCCTTGCAAGATAGATAGCCGCCGTAAGCCCGGCAGGGCCTCCACCTACAATTACAACATCGTACATATTTTTATCAGCCATCACAACAGCCCCACTAAATCAAGACTTGGCTTTAAGGTTTCCGCCCCGGGCTGCCATTTCGCCGGACAAACCTCGTCCCCGTGAGCGGCCACAAACTGACAGGCCTGAAGCTTACGGAAAAGCTCATCGGCGTTTCTGCCCACATTCCCTGCGTTCACCTCATAAGCAACAATTTTGCCCTCGGGATTAACTATAAAGCTACCCCTTTCCGCCATACCGTCGGCTTCAATATATACCTCAAAATCCTTCGTGAGAGCATGGGTAGGGTCGGCAAGCATAACATACTTTATTTTCTTTATGCGCTCCGAGGCATCGTGCCATGCCTTGTGGACAAAGTGGCTGTCAGTTGAAACGGAATAAATCTCACAGTTTGCAGCCTTAAAATCGGCGTATTTGTTTGCCAAATCCTCAAGCTCCGTAGGGCAGACAAACGTAAAATCCGCAGGGTAAAAGAAAAATACGCTCCACTTTCCCAAAATATCCGCCTTTGTTACCATTTTAAATTCATTATTGCAGTAAGCCTGAACAGAAAAGCCGCTTACTTCCTTGTTAATCATTGACATTAAAAATTCCTCCTTTGTGGTTAGCTATTGCCAACTCATATTATGCATATTTTTTCGGTTGTCAATACCATAAAACTTTTTTGTCTCTATTATGCCAAAAAATGCTCTTGTCATTCTTCTAAAATCAAAATGCATTTATATTCTTTACAATTTACTTTCTTTATGATATTATATAATCGCAAATTCAAATTAAAAAATAGGAAGTGTGAATATGCTTAATCAATTTTCGAGGACGGAGCTTCTTTTGGGCAGAGAAGCAATGGAAAAGCTGTACAATTCGAGAGTTGCCGTTTTCGGTTTAGGCGGCGTAGGGGGCTACACCGTCGAGGCTTTGGTAAGAAGCGGCGTAGGCAAGCTTGATTTAGTAGACGACGACAGAATATGCCTTACAAACCTAAACAGACAGATTTTAGCCACAAGAGACACAGTGGGGAAATATAAGGCGGATATTGCCAAAGAAAGAGCCCTGTCTGTAAATCCGGACATAAAGGTAAATATATACAAAACCTTTTATATGCCCGATACGGCTGATTTATTTGATTTTTCAAAATATGACTATGTTGTTGACGCCATAGACACCGTAACCGGAAAAATAGAGCTTGTTTTGCAGGCGGAAAAAGCCGGCACACCTATTATAAGCTGTATGGGGGCCGGAAACAAAACAGACGCCTCTGCTTTTGAGGTTGCGGATATTTACAAAACAAGCATCTGCCCCCTTGCCCGTGTTATGCGCCGGGAGCTTAAAAAAAGAGGGGTTAAAAGGCTTAAGGTGGTTTATTCAAAGGAAAAGCCTGTTGAGCCTGTTGACGATACGGCAGTAAGCTGCCGCAATCACTGTATCTGCCCTCCGGGAACAAAAAGGAAATGCACAGTAAGACGGGCAATCCCCGGAAGCAACGCCTTTGTCCCCGCTGCCGCCGGCCTTATAATAGCCGGAGAGGTAGTCAAAGACCTTATAAAAATTTAAAAGCTAATAAAAGCTATAAAAACAAAAAGCAAAAATTCGTAAATTACATACGGGTTTCCGAAGTCCTGTATTTACGGTGTTTTGGCTGAATAATTGGTTTTTTGGAATCGGAAATTCGGCGTACGGGTGAGAAATTGTCAGGTGGACGGCGGGTTAAAAGCAGTAAAAACGGTAGTAAAATATCTCACATCAGCCGCTCCATTCTGTGTACTTCGTTGTCTGCATTAATGTTAAGCATAAGCTTATAGATGTACTTATATTGATTGTCTGTGCGGTTTTGTGCAATAAAAACAGAGGCTGAGGAGACAGTAGATTACGGCATATGCAAGGCGGATTTTTTGGCTGAACATTTCGGTCTAACAAAAATCCCTTCAAAATCAACCGTATTAAGAATATTAAAGATGGTAAATGCGGAAATAGTATCACTTTGTACAGTAAATATTATGAGGGAATTTTTTGGAACAGGCGGAGATGTTATTGCCGTAAAAATACGGTTAACATCCTTGACAGGAAAAGAATAAAATGATAAACTGTAAGTAATTTTTTCAGGCAGCAGCAGATTTCGGTATGCAGTCATAAGAATATATTAAAAATCAATTAAGGAGTATAAAAATAAATGAACGAATATAATTATAACAGGTCAAATTTAAGAGCAAACGATAGTGAGGTGACTATAGACTTGGTGAAAGTCTGCAGACACTTGTTTGTATTTGAGAATATACTTTTAATGGTGATTGCAGGTATATTGGCCGGAAGCATAAGCTTTCTTTTTTCAAAATATTGTCTGCCGGAGCTTTACACATCCTCCGTTGCGGTTTATGTAAGCAATAACAGCTCTTTGGTTCTTACCGACGGCATAGATACCCAAACCATTACAGGCTCAAGGAACCTTGCCGAGTCATATGTTGTAATTCTTAAACAAGATGCCGTTATGGACGAAGTGGGCAACAAGCTCTTTGAAATATATTCGGAAGAAGAGCTTGAGGAATATTTTACACTTTATATATCAAATTCGGAAAATGTAAGAATTAAAAACATAGGCTCATATTTTACCGTAGAGCCTATTGACGAAACGGAGGTTCTCAAAATAACCGTTGTGACGGAAAATCCTAAGCTGTCAGCCGATATGTGTAATATTTTAGTCGATTTGGCCCCTGATTTTCTAAGGGGAATAACCGGCGGAGGAACGGTTGAGGCCATAGGCGAGGCTCAGGTTCCGGAAAACAAATCATCTCCCAATAACACAAAAAATGCCCTTTTGGGCTGTTTTGCGGGTGTATTTGCAGTGGCCGGGGTTCTTGTTTTAATTATAATTATGGATAATAAAATAAGAGATACGGAAAGCTTTAAAGCAAAATTTGAATTTCCTGTTTTTGAAGAAATCCCCTACATAGAAGAAAAAGAAACCAATAAGGATAATAAAAGAAAAAAGGCTCCGGGAAAAAACAGCCTGTTTTAAACACGCCTGAAAAGTGTGACGAGCTGCAAAGCTTTAAGCTTGCGGAAACCTTTAACGCTCTCAGCAACAACCTGATTGTTTCTCTTACCATGAATGAGGAGAAGGTTGTTGTTATAAGCAGTCCCGATGAAAATGACGGCAAGAGTACTGTTTCATATAATCTTGCAAGGTCTATGGCGAAGCTGGGAAAGAAGGTTCTTCTTATAGATCTGGATTTGAGAAAGGGTTCTGTTCACAAGCTGATCTCTGCGGCTAATAAAAACGGAGTTATAGATATAGTCGGCAAAAGGCCTCATTTGAAAACTGTGTAAAGAAAAATGTCTGCGACGGGCTTGACGTTTTATTAACCGGAGGAATTTCTCCCAGCTCTATGGAAATTCTCTCAAGCAAGCGTATGGCTAATCTTATTGAAGAATGCAAGGAAAAATATGCCTTTATTATTGCCGACACACCGCCTATAAACGTTGTTGCCGATGCTTGTGTTGTTTCACGGTATGCAGCCGGCGTAGTTGTTGTTTTACGTGCAAACAGAACACGCTATGAGGATGTAAACAGACTTATGGAAAACGCAGCCCTTGCCAACAGCAATATTATGGGGTTTGTTATAAATTTTGCGGAGGACTATTCCACAAGATACGGATATTATAAATACGGCCGTTACGGTTACGGCTACGGCTATTACAGGGCGGCTCAAAAAGCCGAAAATGAAGAAAACAAGAAAGCAAAGGCGTTTTATCACAAAAGAAAGGCTGCTTCTTCGGAGACTGACCCGAAAGAGCCCCCCTCTGTCGGTAAAGACGGAATAAGCTGATTAATCGGCTTTTTCGCTGTGGTTTGGGCAGTGAGTCTTATTTTGGATTGGGACTTTATACAATCTGCGTACAGCAGTATGATTTTTTAATCTTCTTATGCCCTTTATTTTGTTTATCGATTTCAGAGCCGAGGGGAATGTTCTGCTGTGGAAATGCTTTATTTATATGCTGTGTGTTGTGTTTGACGTTGCTTTACTTTTATTTATTATTTTAACGTATTCAAAATTCAGATTTATCACGACAGCGTTTCTTCGTAACGGCTTTAATCGCAATATTTATGCCCGGAGTTATGTGTATTGACTTTAAGGCGGAGGGAAAAGTCCCTGTTTGGAAGTGTGTTATATACATATTGTTTTATATTGTTTTTATATGGACGTCAAGCTTTATGCTCAGCGGATTGTAAAACATCTCTCGATAAATATACAGACACCTGCTCCTGATAATCGTATAATGTTTAAAGCGGCAATATTATACAATTATCAGGAGCAGGTGTCTTTTTTTGCTTCAAAAATTCAATTTCTCCTTTTATTTTATTTATGTTTCATATTTGTTACATTTAGATTAAAAATTGTAAATATGGCAGACTTAAAGCCCTAAATTTGTTATAATATATAATGGTTATTTATATGAGATACATTTAAACAGGGAAAATTCGGAACTTTAAATACAGAAACCAAGGAGGATAAAATAATTGATTATAAGAAATTTTAAAACGGTTTTTTTAACGGCTCTGCTTTTATTTGTTTTTTGCGTAAATGCTTACGGAGCCAACAGGTACGTAAACTATACATTAAACTATGACGGAGAAAACCACAGCTACAGCGCCGAGGAGGTTTTTTTACAGGTGGAGGGGGAAACCTTAACCGAGCTTACTATGCCCCCTGTTATTATGAACGGCTATACCCTTGTTCCCGCAAGGGAAGTCTTTGAGAAAACAGGGGCTTCCGTGTCATGGAACGGCGACAGGGAGGAGGTCTATGTGGCCGATGGAAACAATCTTCTCGTTCTTAAGATAAATTCCACTGTTGCGGTTTACAACAATGCCGAGGTGCAGATGCAGACGCCGGCCAAGCTTATAAATTCAAAGACAATGATACCCGTTAGGTTTGTTTCGGAAACCTTGGGCTACAGCGTGGATTGGGACAGCTCCACCAGAACGGTTAAAATAAGCAAGACAGCCGCCGTAACGTCAGCAACGGAAACGGCAGCCGTTACAGAAGTTTCCGCCGAAGCCGAAACGGAGGAATTTACTCTTATAACAATAGGAACCGACAGCGGCGGCCTGCCCTCGGAGCTTTACGACCTGACCTCAGAAAACAATAAGGACTGCGGTATAACAGGAGTTTATCAGGGAGACGGATATATTAAAGTTGAAGCCGACAATAAACTCAGCAGGGTTATAAAGGGCAGCTATTATGATGGCAGATATTACATAGATATCTACGGTGCCGTGTCTGAAATGGGAAATGTCAGAATGGCGGCGAGTGTCGGCGGAATTTCCGAGATCAGGGTCGGAGAAAGAGCTGAGGACGGCGAAAACGCAGTCAGAATCGCCTTTGACACCACGGACACCGACTTTAACATAAATATGACGGCGGACAGAAAAGCGGTCTATATTTACTATCCGAAACCCGAAATTACAGACTATAAGCTTAAGACAAACGAAACAGCTGACGTTTTTACAGTCTCGGGCCACGACCTTCTTAAACCCGAAATCGAAGAGGACGGGGACGAAATAACCGTTGCGTTTAAAAACACGGAGCTTTCCGCTGCGGAGCAAAAGCTTAAAAGAAGCTTAGCCCTTTATGTTTCAACGGCAGACATAGCCTACAACGGAGAGGACACGGTTATAACCTTTGCCCTTAAGGACGAGGCCTCATGCAGCGCAAAAACAACAGGCTCTACTGTTACCCTGACAATAGCCCCCTCGGCTTACAGCGAGTTTGTTGCCGACGACAGCACTGACACAATTACGATAGCCAAGAAAAACAGCATAAGCGCAGACGATATAACAGAGTATGACGACTACAGAAATTACAAATACACAATAACCCTTCCCGGCAACTTCAGTACCGACTTTGATACGGATACATATTATTTTGAGGATTCGGAAAGACTTAACTCTATGACGATAGAGGTTTCCGGGGGAAATACTGTGCTGACTTTTGATGAAAAGGTTATTTCAGCCTTTATAATTAATGAGGACAAAAGCAATATTTACATAAGCTGCGTTGATATACACGACAAATATGACAAGATTGTTGTTTTAGACGCAGGCCACGGGGGCTATGACAGCGGAGCCGCGGCAAACGGCCTTTACGAGAAAGACTTAAACCTTGATATTGTTCTCAAAATAAAGGATTTAATAGAAGCCAACGGCACTATAAAGGCATATTTGACAAGAGATACGGATACATATATCACTCTTCAATACCGCTCCGACTTCGGAAACGAAATAGACTGTCCCTTTGTTTCCGTCCATATTAATTCAGGGGGAACAAGCACGGCGGCAAACGGAGTTGAGGTTTACTGGCAGTATGCCAACGAGGACGAAAATGGCCTTACAAGCTATGAGCTTGCTTCGGCCATATATGACAATATGATTGAATATTTGGGGGCAAACGAAAGAGGTGTTAAAACCTCAGACCTTCATGTTTTAAGAGAGGCCGACAATCCTGCTGCGCTTATTGAAGTGGGCTTTATAACAAACAGTACAGAGGCAGCCAAAATGAGCACGGACAGCTACAGAAGCCTTGCGGCTCAGGCTATATTTGACGCATTAATTGAGGTGCTTTGATGAAAATTATATTTGCTACAAAAAATCAAGGAAAGCTTAAGGAAATAAAGGCTGTTTTGGGAGAATATTTCGATATTGTCTCTATGACCGAGGCAGGGGTAAAGGGAGAAGCCGAGGAAACAGGCAAAACCTTTGAGGAAAATTCAAGGCTTAAGGCTCTCTATGTAACGGAGCTGACAGGCTGCTGTGTTTTGGCGGACGATTCGGGGCTGGAAATAGATTTCTTAGGGGGAAAGCCGGGGGTTGAATCCGCAAGGTTTATGGGTCACGATACCTCATATGATGTCAAGAACAGCACTATACTTGAGATGATGAAAGACGTTCCCGAAGATGAAAGAGGAGCAAGGTTCGTCTGCTGTATAACGGCGGCTATACCTAAGGCAGATGGGGAAGCGGAGATTTTACAGGCAAGGGGAACTATGGAGGGGAGAATTGCCCATAAAATATCGGGCAAAAACGGCTTCGGCTATGACCCCGTGTTTTTCCTGCCTGAGTACGGCCTTACCTCCGCCGAAATAACTCCCGAAGAAAAGAACAAAATAAGCCACAGGGGAAAAGCCCTCAGGGCTATGAGGGATATGCTTCTTGAGAGGTTTAAGTAAATGAAAATACTTGTTATGTCGGATACTCACGGTATGCTTAAATATGCCGAGAGGGTTCTTAAGGATTTTGAGGGGCAGATTGAGGGCTTTATGCACTTAGGCGACCACTTTGACGACGCCCTAAGGCTCAGGCGGAAATATATGAAGCTGAGGTTTTGGGCGGTTAAGGGAAACTGCGACTTTGTAAAGGCGCCTACCCATACCATAGGGCAGCTTTTAGGACACAGAATGTATATCTGCCACGGCCATATGGAGGACGCTAAGTATGACAGGCTAAGGCTTGTTTATACAGCACAGGAAAATGACTGCGACATTGCCCTCTATGGCCATACCCACGTTCCCGAAATTGATTTTTACAACGGAGTTTTAATTTTTAACCCGGGAAGTCTATCCCTGCCCAGACAGGGCAGGACAAAAACCTTCGGTCTTTTGGATATAACCGAAGAGGGCATAGAAGCGGCGGTTTACGGTATAGAAAATAATAATTATAAGAGGTTGGAATATGGATATTATTAAAAAACTATGCGATGAATTTAAATTAAACAAAACACAGACCGAAAACACGGTCAAGCTTATTGACGAGGGAAACGCCATACCCTTTATAGCCAGATACAGAAAGGAGCTTACAGGCTCCCTTGACGACCAGATTATAAGGGAGCTTTTCGACAGGCTTAATTCCCTCAGGAACCTTGACGAAAAGAGAGAAACCGTCAGAAAGCTTATAGAGGAGCAAGGGAATCTGACGGAGGAAATAGAGGCCGCCCTTGACAAGGCGGAAACCGTTACGGAAATTGACGATATTTACAGACCATTCAGGCCTAAGAGAAGAACAAGAGCCTCTATAGCAAAGGAGAAAGGTCTTGAGGGTCTTTCTGCCCTGATACTTTTACAGAATGCAGACAAAGAGCTTGCAGCCTATGCGGCAGAATACGTAAACGAAGAAAAGGAAGTAAATTCAGCGGAAGAGGCCTTGCAGGGAGCCGAGGATATTATAGCCGAAATGATTTCCGATAATGCCGATTACAGAGCGGCAATAAGAGAGCTTACGGAGAAGAAAGGGGTTATTGCCTCTGTTGCTTCAAACGCCGAGGAAAAAAGCGTTTATGAGCTTTATTATGACTTTAAGGAGCCTGCGGCGAAGATTGCAGGTCACAGAGTTTTGGCTATAAACAGAGGGGAAAAGGAGGGCTTTTTAAAGGTATCGGTAGAAGCCCCCACGGAGGATATTTTAACCTATTTGGAGGGGCAGGTTATAACCTCCGAGAATATGTATACAACGCCTGTCTTAAAGGAAACCGTTGAGGACGCATACAAACGTCTTATAGAACCCTCAATCGAAAGAGAAATAAGAAATATGCTGACTGAAAGAGCAAGTGAGGGGGCTATGAAGGTTTTCGATGCCAACTTAAGACAGCTTCTTTTGCAGCCGCCAATTAAGGATAAAATTGTTATGGCTCTTGACCCGGGCTACAGAACGGGCTGTAAAACCGCCGTTGTGGGCGGAACGGGAAAGGTTCTCTCCACAGGGGTTATTTACTGCACAAAGCCCCACTCAGAAAGAAGAATAGAGGAGTCAAGGAGGATTGTCAAGGATAAGCTTGAGAAATATAAGGTAGATATTGTGGCTATAGGAAACGGAACGGCTTCAAGAGAAACTGAGGCCTTTGCCGCCGATATTATAAAAGAAATCGGAAGAAAAGACCTTTGCTACGCCATAGTAAACGAAGCGGGAGCCTCGGTTTACTCAGCCTCAAAGCTTGGGGCACAGGAATTTCCCGACTTCGACGTTTCAATACGTTCAGCCGTTTCTCTGGCAAGACGTTTATAGGATCCCCTTGCGGAGCTTGTAAAAATAGACCCTAAGAGCATAGGCGTAGGCCAGTATCAGCATGATATGGACAAAAAGCGGCTTGACGAGTGTCTCGGAGGGGTAGTCGAAAGCTGCGTAAACTCCGTAGGAGCCGACTTAAACACGGCTTCCCCCTCTCTCCTTTCTTATGTATCGGGCATAAGCTCCGCAGTGGCCAAAAACATAATAGCCTACAGAGAGGAAAACGGAAAGTTTAAAAACCGCAAGGAGCTTTTAAAGGTTAAAAAATTAGGCCCCAAAGCCTTTGAACAGTGCGCAGGATTTTTGAGAATTACAGACGGCGACGAGATTTTGGACAACACAGGGGTTCACCCCGAAAGCTACGGCGCCGCAAGGGAGATTCTCAAAAAAATTAAAGCCTCCGACGAGGATATAAGACATAACAGGGTTAAGAACATTCATAAGCTGATTAATATACGCAGTGCGGCCAAAGAGCTTGAAATAGGTGAGCCTACCCTGAGGGATATTCTTTCGGAACTTGAAAAGCCCGGCAGAGACCCCAGAGACGATATGCCGAAGCCTATACTTAAAAGCGATGTCTTAACTATGGACGACCTTAAAGAGGGTATGGTCTTAAAGGGAACGGTCAGAAATGTTATAGATTTCGGATGCTTTGTTGACATAGGCGTCCATCAGGACGGCCTCGTTCACATCTCCCAAATTTCAAACAAATATATTAAACACCCCTTAGACGCTGTTAAGCTGGGGGATATAGTAGATGTTAAGGTTTTGTCGGTTAATAAGGAAAAGGGTAGAATTTCGCTGACGATGAAAATATAAAAATAAACCGCCCGAAGGCGGCTTAATCAAACGGGAAGTCGGTTAGTCCATATATTCAAAGCTTGCACACTCGGTGTCGCACTTCTCCTTTGAACAGTCGCACTCACTTCCCACCTTAATACCGTCTAAGGTACAATACTGACGGCTGTGGTCGTGAAACCGGTAGGAGTCAACATTGCATCTTATTGCTTTATTGATTTCGCTCATTTTTCTTACCTCCGTTAAATATATATAAGGAAAGCCAAGGCTGTTTAAGCTTCGGCTTCGGCTTAAGCTTAAGCTTTTCCTTATCCTTTAAGTATTTGTACTTTTTTAAAAAATATACGTTTAAATTTAAAAGAGGTGTTATCTATGCAGTTTATTGATTTACATTGCGACACTATTACAACGGCCTACGATAAAAACGCAGGTATGGAGGAAAATAATTTACATATTGACTTTAAAAGGCTGACGGCGTTCAATGCCCCCGTGCAGTTTTTTGCCGTGTGGCTTAACGACAAGTGCCTTGAAAAGCCCTTTGAGAACACTCTTAAATATATTGAATTTTTCCGTTCGGAGCTTAATAAAACAAAATATCCCATAAGGTTTGCAAGAAGCTACACCGATATTATATATAACAGAAACAAGAGAGTGACCTCGGCTCTTATTTCAATAGAGGGCGGCGAGGCAATAGAGAACGACCTTGACAACATATACAGGCTTCAAAATCAGGGGGCGAGAATTTTTACACTTACATGGAACAGGAAGAATAATTTAGGGGCAGGAGCCATGACAGACAGCGACGAGGGTCTTACGGACTTCGGAAAGGCCACCGTAAAGGAGCTTAACAAGGCGGATATTTTCGTTGACGTATCCCACCTTAATGAAAAGGGCTTTTACGATGTCTGTTCTATTACCGACAAGCCCATAATGGCAAGCCACTCAAACGCCTATGAGTTATGTCCTTTTCCCAGAAATTTAAAGGACGACCAGATAAAGGAAATAGCCAAATTAGGGGGAGTTATAGGCTTTAACCTCTGTGCCGATTTTATAAGAGCCGATGGAAAGCCCAACCACGAGGACGTTATAAGACAAATTGAGCATATTTTAAACGTAGGGGGAGAGGATATTTTAGGGTTAGGCTGCGACTATGACGGCATAACAAACACTCCTAAGGATTTAGAGGATATAGGAAGCTCCGTTTTCTTCTTCAACCTTATCGAGAAATATTTGGGCGAGGATATAGCCACCAAGATATTTTATTCAAATTTGGATATATTTCTTCAAAATAATTTATAAGCTTATGCGAAAGGAAGATAAGTTATGAGTAAAAAAGCGATACCGGGAACAGGGGGAGACCGTTATGTTCCCTATGATAAGAGAAGCGGTGAAAAATCAACCGTTTATTTTACAAGAGATTTGTCGGCTGAGGGGCTTAAGAAAATTTATGACAGAGTCAGCTCACGGATAAAGGGGAAAATCGCTGTAAAGCTCCACACGGGAGAGCAGCAGGGCCCCAACATAATTCCGAGACCATGGGTTAAAAACCTCATTGACACAAGCCTTAAGGATGCTGTGATAGTCGAAACAAACACCTACTATGAGGGAGACCGCTATACAACGGAGCTTCACAGAAAGACCCTTGAAATTAACGGCTGGAGCTTTTGTCCCGTTGATATTTTAGACGAAGACGGGACGGCTATGCTGCCTGTTAAGGGCGGAAAATGGTTTACGGAAATGTCTGTGGGAAAAAACCTGTTGGGCTATGACTCACTTCTTGTTTTAACCCACTTTAAGGGTCATACACAGGGCGGCTTCGGCGGCTCCGATAAAAACATAGGTATAGGCTGCGCCGACGGAAGAATAGGAAAGGCTATGATACACACAACCCCCGGTTCCGAGGATATGTGGGACATTGCAAAGGAAGAATTTATGGAAAGAATGACGGAATCGGCCAAGTCTGTAGTGGATTATTTCGGAGAAAACATAACCTTTATAAATGTTATGAGAAATATGTCGGTTTCCTGCGACTGCGAGGGCAGAGCGGCTATGCCCGTTGTCACCCCTAATATAGGCATAGTTGCTTCAAATGACATTCTTGCGGTTGACCAAGCCTCAATCGATCTTGTCTATGCCCTAAAGGAAGCGGAACACAGAGACTTTATAGAAAGGGTCGAGTCCCGTCACGGCCTGAGACAGTTAAGCTATATGAAAGAGCTTAATATGGGAAACGACAGATACTGCCTTATAGATATTGATAACAATGATGAAATTATACTTCCAAAGGCTGCCGTAAAGGATGTTAGGCCTTTTGAGGAATAGGTGATAATTTTATTTTATACAGACACAGACCTTGCTCCTCTTAAAAGGGGGAGCTTTTTTGTGTATAAATTCTCTTTTCCGAGAATATAAATATAAAAAGCTTTTAAGGGACGAGGATATATGGAACAAAATGATTTGAATTTGGAAAAGCTGGCAGGTTTGGCTAAGCTTATGAACAGCTTTAAAGCCGCAGCGCCCCCTAAACCCCGGTCAAAGGAAAAGCCCGAGGTAACGGAGATGGATTTACGGCCTGAAACTCCGGCACTGAGAACCATAAAGGCGGCGGTTCCCTATGTGGAGAGCAGATACCGCAGGGGCTTAGGGGTTATGGTTAAGCTTATTGAAATAGACAGATTTTTAAGCGAATACAATAATATAGGGGCTATGAGCATAGAGGGAGAAAATGACGGTATGGGTTTTCTTAAGGCGGTGGTTCCCAACCTGCCTAAGGAAAACAGAAAGACGGGGGAGATGCTTATAAGGCTTTTGGAAATAAGGGAAATTGCGGAAAGGGAGGAGACATAAATATGGAGGGAAAGGAAAAATTTTTAAAATCCGAAGCCTATAAGGGCTTAGACGAAGCAAAAAAACAGCTTATAAAAGACTTTCTTGAAACCGAAAAGCCGGATATAAACGACATAGTTTTCTTTATAGGCAAAATAAATAAAGAGAGCCCTTTGACGGAAAATCAGCAGAAACAGCTCTTTGAAGCCCTTTCGGAAGGCTTATCCGAAGCCGACAAGAGAAAAATTTCAAATATTATGGAAATAATAAAAGCTTTTTCATAGATTTTTTACGGTTTTTTTCAAAATAGTCTTGAAATTTTTAAAATGCGTGATAAAATGAAATTAATATGTTTTTTATATTATTTCAATTTTAATGATTTTGAGGTGCACTATGGAAAACCGCAGCAGTCAGAGCAGCAAGCCTAAGAAGCGGCTGCTTTTAGATGAAAATGGAGAACCCATAAGAATAAAGAAGAAACGGCCTCCCACAGATGAGAACGGTGTGCCGATTAAGAGGAAACGGCCTCCTACAGATGAAAACGGTCAGCCTATCAGGAAGAAACGGCCTCCTGTAGACGAAAAGGTCGAGCCTGTCAGGAAGAA
>JAJQFB010000010.1:17709-19676 GCA_021201395.1 Clostridiales bacterium
TCAGGAAGAAACGGCCTCCTGTAGACGAAAAGGTCGAGCCTGTCAGGAAGAAGCGGCCTCCGGCAGATGAAAACGGTCAGCCTGTCAGGAAGAAGCGGCCTCCGGCAGAGGGGGAAAGGCGGCCTGTTAAGAGGAAGCGGCCTCCGGAGGATTACGGCGGTGAAACCGTAAGGCGGCGGAGAAAGGCCGAAGATGAATATTATGAGCCTGTAAGACGTAAGAGAACCTCCGGAAACGGCAGGAAAAAGCAAGGAGCAAGGATTATGGACGGTGAAAATAAGAATAAAAAGCCCAATAATCATAACCGGGAACCCGAAGAAAAGTATGAGAACAATTCTTCAAGAGGGTGTCTTTTCCCTATTTTCCTTTTGCTTGTCTGCGTTATAATTTTTGTAGGCTCCTTTACAATATTTGCAAGCTTTATGTCGGATCATTCCTTTAACGATCTTCTGTCCTTTATAAAGGGAGAGGAAATTGTTGAGGACGATACGGAAGAAACAACGGAAAATTCAAATTATATCGATTCAAACTCACTTTTGAACAAGGCCGAAAACGGGCTCTATAACACAGAGAGAACCGGTGTTATATCACAGTTCAGTTTAGGCACAAACACAATGAAAATCTATGATATTGAGAATAAATCATCTGTCACTTTAAGCTTCAATAACCAAACGGAGCTGAAAGATGAGAACGGTTCCGAAATTACAATTACCAAAATTAAAGAAGGAGATACGGTTGTTTTCATATACGATGAGGACAGAACCCTTCTTTCAATTCAGTTGAACCCTGACGCTGAGGAGCTTACCTCCTTGGCCGTCACGGTCAATACCTCACGAAAACTCATTACAATCGGAAACGATGTATTTAAATATAACAACAACACTGTTTTCAGATATAACGGCAGTGTTTTAAGCCCCTCTGACATTACAGAATATGATATTATAACCGTTAAAGCCATTGACTATGACGCTTGGGGCGTTATAATGGAAAAATGTCACGGAACTCTGAAATTTACAAACTACGAAAATATAACCGATGCGGCCTATTCCGTAGACGAGGGAAGCTTTACGGAAATCCCCGAGGACGGCCTCCTGTATCTTACGGAGGGGGTACACACAATAACCGTTCAAAGCCCCTCTATAAGCGACTACACAGGCAAGTTTGTAATAAAGGCCAACACGGAAGCGGAAATAAATTTGGCAAACGTACAGTTTTTAAGAGGCTCCCTTATTGTAGACACAGCGGCCACGGAAGCGGCCTTATATGTAGACGGAGTTCAAAAAAGCCTGAGAAATCCCATGTTTTTAGACTACGGAAGCCACAGACTGACCCTTACGAAATACGGCGAATCGGTTACGAAATATATAACAATAGACAAAGAACACACTGAAACATCTATAAATTTTTAAACCGCCTTTAGATAACTCATAATCACCTAAAAGCGGTTTATTTTATTCTCTGTATTAATAATATCTTTTTTGTTCCTGTCTGCGAAGCCAGGCCTGAGTAAGAGCCTCGGTCAAAATAAGACCTACAGCTATGGAAGCGGCGGAAAGTATTGTCTGGAAAAGGTAGTCCACAGCCTTTACTGAATCGTTTTCCATAAAGGTTATCATAGTCCTGTAGAGGCCTATTCCCGGAACAAGAGGCATTATCGCCGGCATCTCATAGGCCGTAACGGGATTTTTTTGTATAGCCGCAAAAATTTCCGACAAAAAAGCTATTACAACCCCTCCGGCGGCACAGGCCAAAATATCCGCCGATTCAAGGGAATTTGAAATCAAATAATAGGTTATATATCCGCAGGCTCCTGTAATTGCCGACAAGGGCAAGGTAGAAAGGGGTGCGTAGAAAACTATGCCGAAAGCGGCGGTGGCAAGATAAGCCACTATAAAGTGAAAAGCCAATTCTCTCATAATAATCTCCATTCCGCCGCACACGCCGGCACAAATAGTGATGAAAGTGCT
>JAJQFB010000026.1:0-12178 GCA_021201395.1 Clostridiales bacterium
CAGCACTTTCATCACTATTTGTGCCGGCGTGTGCGGCGGAATGGAGATTATGATGGAAGAGATTTTCGGTATTTATATGAGAGGTGAAAAAAGCAGCGAAGCATAAGCTGTATTTGCAGATGAGACAATTTATGAAATGCAGCATAAAATTGCCGAAGAGGGATATTCCGTCATAACCATGATTACTTATTCAAATATGGATAATTATGAAAATGCCGAAAATTTTTTAGGTAAATGCGAGACGGGAGAGACAGGCTCTTTGGTTATGTATGAAATATATTCCGACGGCAGCATAGGGCGGATGAAATATATATTTGATGGAAAGGATATGTATTTTTTAAACGCACAGGCAGTTTGGGACGAGGCGGAAAAGCCCTATATTACAGGCATTTCTTATGCCCGAATTAAACAGTGGGATTATACCGAAAAAGGGTGGTTTTGTTATCTTCTTTGCGTTCCCGAATATCCCGAAGTAGCCGAGGCTGTAGACGGAAGCCGTATGATAAGGGTGAAGCCTGTTTCCGACGAGCTTAGGGAAGTATCTGAAAAATGCGTGCTGCGGCTTGGTTATCAGGGGAGCAATCTCCTTTGTTCAAACCGGGACTTATCCCATATGGAGGAAATAGACTACAACGGCCTGTATGAATATCTTTACGCCGAAAAATACGGAGAAATGTTTAATTCCGACAATTATTCGAATGGTATATCTCAGGAGGAATTTGAGGCTCTTATTACGGAATTTCTTCCCGTAACGGCGGAACAGGTAAGAGAGCACGCCGTTTATGACGCAGAAAACCAAACTTACGAATATGCCCGGCTGAGCTGCGGAAATTATTCCCCCAACCGTTTCGGAACCGCCGCAGCAGAGGTCGTTTCAATCGAAGAAAACGCAGACGGTACGACAGACCTGCTTGCAGACGCAGTTTGCGAAGCCTTTACCCATGATGAGGCAGTTATAACTCATAAGCTGACAGTAAAGCTTAGGGAGGACGGCTCCTTTCAATATTTGGGAAATCAAATTCTGAATGACGGAATAAACAATATACCGAGCTATCAATACCGCATTAAAAAACAATGTGAGGATTGAGCGGAGAGGAGGAAAAGTATGTATGAATCTCTTTCGGCACTTTATGACGTTTATATGGAAGATGTGCCTTATGAAAAATGGTTTAAAAATATAGTTTATATTTTAAAAAAATACGGGCAAAACGGTAAAAGGCTTTTAGATCTGGGCTGCGGAACGGGGACTATGGCTGTAATGTTCAGTGAGGCAGGCTATGACGTAACGGGCATAGACCTTTCGGAGGATATGCTGGCCGAGGCAAAGCAAAAGTCGGAAGAAAAGGGAGCCGAGGTTTTTTTAGCTGTCAGGATATGAGAGATTTTAAGGTTTTGGAGCCTTTTGACATAATAATTTCTCTTTGCGACAGCATAAACTACATTACCGAAAAAGCAGAGCTTAAAGAGGTTTTTTTAAGCTGCCGCAGGGCTTTAAAGAAAGAGGGCATTTTAATATTCGATATAAATACCCTCTATAAGCTTAAGGAGGTTTTGGGCTGTAATTCATTTTGTGAAACAAGGGAGGATTCCGCCTTTACCTGTGAAAACTATTTTGACGGGGAGACAAATATAAATGAGTATTATGTAAATATTTTTTCAAAGAGAAAGGACGGAAGCTATGACAGGTTTGAAGAGCTTCACTGTGAAAGAGCCTATGAAACAGAGGAAATAGAGGAGCTGCTTAAGGAAACGGACTTTAATGTTTTGGAAATTTCGGATGCGGAGAGCCTTGGGGAGCCGTGGGAAGAGTCCGAGAGAATATATTTTATTGCAGGAAATTTAAAAAATGCAGGAAAGGAAAAATTGATATGAGCTATGTATACAGAGGAACGGCAGAAGAGGGAGCAATCAGGTTCTTTTTTGCCGACAGTAAAGACATTGTTGAAAAGGCAAGGGGCTTTCACAATACAAGCCCCACGGCTTCTGCGGCTTTGGGCAGAACCTTAACGGCAGGCACAATGATGGGGCTTATGCTTAAAGAGGAGAGAAATGTTTTGACAATCCGCATAAACAGCGACGGCCCCATAGGGGGCGTAACCGTGACGGCGGACGCCAAAGGAAATGTTAAGGGGTATGCAGGGAATCCTCAGGTAGAGCTTCCCCTTAATAAATTCGGGAAATTAGACGTTTTCGGAGCAGTGGGAAATGGCAGTCTTACCGTTATAAAGGATTTAGGGCTTAAAGAACCCTATGTAGGGCAGGTTCCTCTTATTTCCGGGGAAATTGCAGAGGATTTTACCTATTATTTTACAAAAAGCGAACAGACCCCCTCGGCCGTGGCGCTGGGAGTCCTTGTTGACATAGATTTGTCAATTAAACAGGCAGGCGGCTTTATTTTGCAGCTTCTGCCGGGAGCCGATGAGGAGGTTATAACAAGACTTGAAAAACGTTTGGGGGCTGTCCCCTCAGTTACGGCTATGTTTGAAGAGGGGCTTAGCCTTGAGGGTATTGTAAACAAGGTTTTAAAGGGCTTTAAGCCTGAAATTTTGGATAAAACCGAGGTTAAATATGAGTGCGGCTGTTCAAGGGAAAAGGTGATTAAAGCACTTTTAAACGTAGGCAAAAGGGAGCTTGCGGATATGCTCGAACAGGACAGGGGCGCAAATGCACACTGTCACTTTTGCAACAGGGACTACAATTTTAACGAAGAAGATTTAAGGGAGTTAATTGCACTGCTTTAAAATTTAAAGTTAGGGAAGAGCAGGAGGACAAAATATATTATGATAAAAAAACCGCAGGTACTCCTTATAGGAAACGGAATAAATATGGCTTACGGCGGAATGTCTTGGAAAGAATTATTGAAAATGATTAAAGTAAATGAGTCTGCGTCAAATGATTTGACATTTTCAATGCCTTTGCAGGCAATTCTTTTTACAGAGGACGGTATAGGGGAGGCTGTCAGAAAAAACAGGGAAAAGCTTTTCGGAAACATTTCTCCTGAAGCGATAAAGGTTTTTCAAAGGATTCTCAATATGGGCTTTGACCATATACTGACTGCAAATTACAGCTATGAGTTGGAGTGTGCCTGTAAAAACAGGGAGACTTTATCCGAAAGCCGTATTAAAGCTATGCAGAAGCATACTAAGGCCGTAAAGCAAGCCGAAGCAAAATATATGCTTCATACATATAATGAAATTAAGACAGAGAATAAAACCGTCAATAAAATTTGGCATATTCACGGAGAAGCCAAAAAACCCGACAGCGTTATTTTGGGGCGTTATTATTACGGAGAGCTTTTAAGCAGATATATTACGGAATTAAAATCAAGGAAAAATTATTATTGGGAATATGAAAAGAAAAATAAAGCCTATCCGATTAAAAGCTGGTTGGACGCCTTTATTTTAGGGGATGTATATGTTGTGGGTTTCGGAATGGACTTTTCGGAGTTTGATTTGTGGTGGCTTTTAAACCGTAAAAAAAGAGAAAAGGCGAGCCGCGGTACGGTTTATTTTTACGAGGGGTCTAAAAAAGAGGGGAATACTGAAGAAAAAACAGAGCTTTTGCGTCTGTTGGGCGTGCAGGTCTGTAATTTGGGTTTTGAAAATATAAGCGGTAATGAAAGCTATAAGGTTTTTTATGACGCTGCGTTGAGTGATATAGAAAGAAGAATGCGAATATATGAGACTTAAACAACTTCTCTGCGGCTGTATCGGTTTATCTTTTGTATAAACTTCGGATAAACTATTGTTAAAGGTGCGTTACCGCCCTATGGGGCGGCTTAACGTACCCTTCTGCACAGCACAAACCGGAGGCAATGTCAAGGGTCCGTAGGACTTGCGAAGCCCTTGACATTGCCTCCGGTTTGTGCTACTTGCCCGGCGCCTGCGGCAACAGTTTTTTACTTTTATTCCTATTTCTGTTTTTGCTTTCAGTTTCCGGTTCTGACTGCTTTTAAAGCCAATTAAAATTGTCTTTAAAAACAGCAGGGGAAAAAGGGCGAGGGGGAGCCACCTGCCACGCACGCTGCGCACGGCAGACGGCTCCCCGCAATTCTTTGCGTTTCGTTACAAAGCAACGCTTATAAACTGTATAAATTATTTAAGAGCGGCAAAATTCTTCAGAATCCTAAGTCCCGTGTCGCCGCTTTTTTCGGGGTGAAACTGGAGAGCGAAAATGTTGTCCTTTTGGACGGCCACCTGAATTTCTTTGCCGTAAAAGGTTGTTGCGGAAACAACGGGAGCTTGAGTTTCAAGATGGTAGGAGTGTACAAAGTATACATAAGGACTTTCCTCAAGGCCGTTATAGAGAGGTTCTCTCATTTTGACATTCAGATTGTTCCAGCCTATTTGGGGAATTTTGACCGTTTCGGGAAGCCTTACAACCTCTCCCGGAATAAGCCCTAAGCCCTTAAACTCCCCGTTTTCATAGCTTTTGTCAAAAACCATCTGCATACCCAGACAGATTCCCAAAAAATATTTTCCCTGTTCTATGGAACGATAGACAGCCTCGTCAAAGCCGAGGTTTTTTATTGTGTTCATTGCGTCCTCAAAAGCTCCTACCCCCGGCAGGACTATCTTATCACACTCCTCAAGGTCTTTAGGCTTTTTGGCGATAAGAGCCTCCCGGCCTATAAACTGAAAGGCCTTTTGAACGCTTCTTAAATTTCCCATTCCGTAATCTATAATTCCTATCATTATTCCAACATTCCTTTTGTAGAAAGCGTACCCTTAATTCTCGGGTCAACAGTAACGGACATATCCAAAGCCTTTCCGAAAGCCTTAAAAATTCCCTCGGCTATGTGGTGGTTGTTGGAGCCTCTCAAAACCTTTATGTGGAGGTTCATACCGCAGTTAGAGCTTACGGCTCTGAAAAATTCCTCAACCATTTCGGTGTCGAACATACCTAAAGCGGGAACAGTAAAGTCAGCCTCGTAAACAAAGACATCTCTGCCGGATAAATCGAGGGAACAAAGCACCAAAACCTCGTCCATAGGTATAATTGCACAGCCGTAGCGTTTAATTCCAACCTTGTCTCCTAAGGCCAAAGCTATGCACTTGCCCAAAACAATACCTACGTCCTCTACGGTGTGGTGACAGTCCACGTCCAAATCTCCGTCACAGCTTATGTCTAAATCTATAAAGCCGTGTTTTGAAATGTGTGTGAGCATATGGTCAAAAAAACCTATGCCCGTAGATATGTTTGAAATTCCGGAGCCGTCAAGATTAAGGCTCATATCAATTTTTGTTTCATATGTACTTCTGCTTAAATCAGCACTTCGGCTCATATCAAAGACCTCCCTTATTGCATGTGTTTTCTATGTTTGGGACTCTCAGCCCTTTTCAAGCCTGACCTTAATCGAATTGGCATGACCCGTAAGCCCCTCGGACTCGGCAAAGCCCATTATGTCATCGCCCAAATTAAAGAGAGCGTCCTTAGAAAAGGATATAAGGCTTGATTTTTTGATATAGTCGTCTATAGAAAGGGGAGAGAAGAATCTTGCCGTTCCCCCCGTAGGCAGAACGTGGTTAGGCCCTGCCATATAGTCTCCCAAAGGCTCGGGGCTGTAGTGACCCATAAATATTGCCCCTGCGTTTTTAATATACCTTAAAAGCGAGAAAGGCTCCTTTACGGAAAGCCCCAAATGCTCTGGAGCTATTTTATTAGTAAGAGAGCAGGCCTCCTCTATGTCGGAAACCAAAACTATTCCTCCATAGTTTTCAAGGGAGGAAAGTATAATTTCCTTTCTCTCAAGCCTTTCCGCCTGTCTGTAAATTTCCTCATTTACTTCCTCTGCAAGCTTCTCACTTGTTGTTATTAAAATTGCGGAAGCAAGCTCATCGTGTTCCGCCTGTGAAATCAAATCGGCGGAGACGAAAACAGGGTCGGCGGTTTCGTCGGCAACAACCAAAATCTCACTGGGGCCGGCCACCGAGTCTATGTTTACATAACCGTAAACGCTTCTTTTGGCAAGGGCAACGAAAATATTGCCCGGCCCTACAATTTTGTCAACGGCAGGTACGCTTTCCGTTCCGTAGGCAAGGGCAGCTATGGCCTGTGCCCCTCCAACCTTGAAAATAACGTCCGCTCCTGCTATATCCGCCGCAGCCAGGGTGTTGGGGGGAACCTTCCCGTCCTTTCCGGCAGGGGTAGTCATAATAATTTTATTGACCCCGGCCACCTTCGCCGGAATTATATTCATAAGCACGCTTGAGGGATAGGCCGCCTTTCCTCCGGGAACATAAACCCCCACATTTTCGAGAGGTCTTATAAGCTGGCCTAAAATTTCCCCCTTTCCGTCAGGCTCAAACCAACTGTTAAGCTTCTGCTTTTGGTGGTAAGCGGAAATTCTCTCAGCCGCCTTTTTCATAATATTAACAAGCCTGCCGTCAATAAGGCTGTAGGCCTCCTTTATTTCTTCTTCTGTTACAACAAAATTGCCGCTGTTCACATCAAAGCCGTCAAATTTTTTTGTGTATTCAAACAGTGCCCTGTCGCCCTTTTCTCTGACGTCTTTTAAGATTCCGTCTACAATTTCCTGAACATTTCCCTCGTTCTGTTTTGAACGGTTAAGAAGCCTCTCCGTCAACTTTTTGCCGTTTTTGTCGTCATATCTTATAATTTCCATAGCTCACCCTTCAATCTTTTTTAAGCTCTTTTAATTCAGTTCCTTTAAGCCTCTTATGATCTCGGTTATTCTGTCGTGCTTCATTTTCATACTTACTCGGTTTACGGCAAGTCTGGCCGAAAGGGGGCAGACCTCCTCCAAAACCTCAAGGCCGTTTGCCTTAAGGGTAGAGCCTGTTTCCACAATATCCACAATAACGTCCGCAAGACCCACAATAGGCGCAAGCTCCACAGAGCCGTTAAGCTTTATAAACTCTACGGTCTGGTGCTTTTTGTTAAAGTAATAATCCTTTGCAACATTTAAATATTTTGTGGCTACCCTTAAATCGTTGGAGTTAAGCTTATCCTCGGCCTCCGGCGGCCCTGCTACTGCAAAGCGGCACTTTCCGAAGCCCAAATCCATAACCTGATAGAGGTTTTTGTGTTCCTCCAAAAGTGTGTCAAGCCCAACAATTCCTATATCCGCCGCACCGTATTCCACATATGTAGGCACGTCCTGCGCCCTTGCAAGGAAAAACCTGCACCTTATATCCTCGTTTGTAAAAATCAGCTTTCGGCTGTTTTCTTTCATTTCCCTGCAGTCTATGCCGATTTGGGATAAAACCTCCATAGCCTTTTCCGCAAGCCTGCCCTTGGCAAGGGCAAAAGTCAAATATTCCATTTTATTTATCCTCCGCCCCCAAAAGCTCGGAAATTTTAACAACAACTTCCTCGCCCTCGTTTACATTATATAATTTAACACTTTCACCGTCAATAAAATAGATTACGCCGCCGAAGCCCCTTTCCTCGGCATACTTAAGGCCGTCATCGATTTCGCCGTAAAAGTTTTCGATATTCATACCGTCCTTTCTCAGCTTTATTCCTGCGGAAAGAGCCGCATTTTTCCCCTCGGAGGAGTATAAAAGAAGTGTATCCGCTTTCTTTTTCTTAACCTTAACCCTCTTAGCCTCCAAAAGGGGTATAAGCTCGTCTATTTTAAGGGCGAAGCCCACGGCGGAAAAGCTCCTTTCAAAGCTTAGGGAAAGCCTGTCATAGCGGCCGCCGCTTAAAATCGAATATCCGGAGCCTATGGCGTAGCCCCTGAAAATAATCCCCATGTAATATTCAAGCTGGGGAACGATTCCCAAATCGAAACACACATATCTCTCAAGGCCGCAGCCCTTTAGGCAATTACATATTTTCCGCATATATTCGAGAGCCTTAAGTGCCTTATTGCTTTTAAATATTTCCTTTGCCTTTGAAAGAACTTCGCTTCCTCCCAAATATAGGGGAAGATTGCATAAAAATTCCTTTATTTCACTTTTTATGTCAAGCCTTTCTATAATTTCCGAAACTTTAACATAGTTTTTGTCTATAATGGCAGCCTTTATTTTTACGGCTTCACTGTCGGAAACCCCTGCTTCTTCTAAAGCTCCCTCTAAAAATTCGGCGTGGCCTATGTCAATTTTAAAGTCCTTAAGGCCTAAATTCAAAAGACTGCTTACGGCACAGATTAAAACCTCACAGTCACCGTTTATGCCGGCTTCGCCTATAAGCTCGATGCCCCCTTGGGTAAACTCTCTCTGCTTGCCCTGATTTTTTTCGTTGTACCTGAACATATTTTCTATATAGTAAAATCTTAGGGGAAGAGCCTCATCGGAATAGGCCGTGGCCGCAAGACGGCAGATGGCCGGGGTCATATCCGAGCGCATAACAAGAATATCCCCCTCACGGGACAAAAATTTATATCTCTCAAGCCCCACGTCAGAGCCGACCTCCGTAAAAACCTCGGCAAACTCGAGGGTAGGCGTGTTGACCCTTTTATATCCGTTGCTTATAAAGGTTGTTTCTGTAACCTTTTCTATTCCCTTTTTATAGGCATACTCCTCAGGCTTAAAGTCCTTTACACCCTCAGGTGTATGTAATCTCTTGTTTATCATAAATAATCTCCCTTTTACTGATTTTAAAAACTGAAACAATAAGCGGTAATTTTTCTACAATTATATTATTAATGAGTGATTTTGTCAATCAGTTTTATAAGACAAGTTTCAAATCTTTCGTCGTCCTCTTTTTTCTTTTGGGAATACGGCTGCCTCTTGCGCCGCCCTTTCTAAGCTGTCTGCCTAAGTGACGTCTGAATAACATGCCGTCTATGTTTTCCGCTGTGTATAAAAAGCCGTTTTGGTTTATGGCATATACATTCTTGCCCAGACACATAGCCCCGAGGCCGTAGTCCTGAGTTATGACAATATCGCCCTGCTCCGCACGGTTTATAATTATAAAGTCGGTGCTGTCGGTTCCTTTAGAGACAAATATTGTTTCACAGTCTTTCTTTTCCGTATAGTGGGCTGTGTCGCATATAAGCAAAACGGGAATTTTATATTTTCGGCCTGTTTTTATAACAATATCCGTAACGGGGCAGCCGTCCCCGTCTATAATAAGCTTCATATTAACACCTTCACGCACTTCACGCACAAAAACATAATAAGATGTAAAAAATAGGCACCGTAAAAGAAATATTTGGGTTCGTTCCCCCTTTTTCCGTTATACAAAACAGGCAAAAGCCAACCCATACAGCTAAACAGCCAAAAGGCCGTGTAAAAGCTTAGAGGATAAATATACAATATCCATTTAACCGTAAATATAATGACGGTGGAAGCTATAACAGCCGCCTTATTTTCAAACAGGTAATAAGCCGAAACAAGACAGACGCCGTAAAGGCCGTAGTCTAAGTCTGAAAATGACAGTCCGGCAAAAAGACAGAGAATACAGAGTATTTTATAGGGCATTTTTGTATCAAGCTTTAAAATATAAACCGAAACAGCCCCGAAAAGAAGTGTCCAGATTATGTTCATATCCTCTGTAAGGCTTATTTTCTCATTAAACAAAAGGTCGTAGGGTATTTCGCATACAAGAGCAAAAAGCCCCAGTCTTATAATATATTTCTCCAAAGACCTTGTCTTTCGGCATCCTTCCCCCGCCATAAAGGCAAAGGCGGGGAAAGAAAATCTTCCTATAAGCCTGAACCATTTCGGAACAGCCTCAGGGAAAAGGCAAGCCGAGTGGTCAAAAAGCATAAATATAAAAGCCGCCAGTTTTATTTGAAACCCTGTCATAGTTTTCCCTCCATATACACTATATCACCAAAGAGCCGTAAAATCAAGACTTTTGCATTTGTTTAAATGCTTATTATTCACATATTATTCAAAAAAGCTTAATGCCTGCATATAATTCGGTATAAAGATTTTTCGGTGAGAGAATGGACTATATAGACGTTATTGTTAAATATAACGGAAGCTTTTCGGAGCTTCTTAACAGGTTTTCGGCCCGGGGAGAGGACTTGTCTTTAGGCTTCGGCATTATCGTTATTCCCTATGGCCGTATAGCAGACCTTGCAAGAGATGAACAGGTTGAATATTTGGAGCTTCCGAGGAATTTGGAGCTTATGTTAAGCTCCGCCTCTGAGGGAAGCTGTATAGAGGAGGTAAGAGGGGAGGATTTAAATCTTACAGGCAGGGGCGTTATTTTGGGGATAATAGATTCGGGCTTTGATTTCAGTCACGGAGATTTTCTGAACGATGAGGGAAAAACCAGATTTTTATATATTTGGGATTTATCATCAGGGGAAGCCGTTTCCGGGGCCTTATACAGAGGAAAGGTATATGACAGTGAGGATATAAACAGGTATTTGAAAACGGGAGAGGGAGAGCCGAAGCCCTATGACCCTTTAGGCCACGGAACGGCCATAGCCGGGGCAATGGGGGGAAACGGCAGGGAAAGCGGTGGAAGATATTCGGGGGCCGCCCCCGAGGGCTCCTTTATAGGGGTAAAGCTTAAATCAAACAAGCCAGTTGTTACGGTCGATATTATGAGAGGGCTTAAGTTTATAGCCGAAAAGGCGGCGGAGATGAATATGCCGACGGTTATAAATATTTCCTACGGAACAAACAACGGCTCCCACAGGGGCAGTTCTCTTTTTGAACAGTATATTGACAGAATATCGGAAACAGGCCGTCTTGTTATAACTGCGGCAGCAGGAAACGAGGGCTCCTCCGGCCACCATTTCAGAGGCAGGGTTAAAACAGGAGAGGCTTCGGAGGTTAAGTTTAATTTGGCTTCGGAGCTTGGTTTTGTCTATCTTTCCCTTTGGAAAGACTTTGCCGACAAGGTAAGCTTTGAGCTTGTTTTGCCAAACGGAAGCTCTACGGGGGTTATAGGCTATGAACAAACCGTATTTAAACAGGTCATAGAGGGTGTAAACGTAAGCATAGACATAGGCAGACCCTCCCCCTACAGCTGCCGTCAGGAAGTCTTTTTCTTCGCCGGGGATTTTGTAAATACTCTGCCCTCGGGAGAATGGACTTTAAAGCTTTACGGAAACGATGTTGTTGACGGTGATTATGATATATGGCTGCCGGTTAGTGAGCTTGCAGGCTCCGACACTTTTTTTATAGGCTCCGATGGAGATTTTACGATTACACTTCCGGCTACAGCGGAGAGGGCTTTGTCTGTAGGGGGCTATAATTCTGAAACAGGGGAAATTGCTGATCTTTCGGGAGCAGGCTATAACACGGACGATGTTGTAAAGCCTGATATTGCGGCTCCGGCGGCAGGCATAATTGCACCGCGGGCAGGGGGCGGCTATGACTCCTTTACGGGAACAAGCATAGCTTCTCCCATAGCGGCAGGGGCGGCGGCACTTATGATGGAATGGGGAATAATTCGGGAAAACGATGTTTTTATGTACGGCCAGAGGCTTAAAGCCTTTTTCAGACTGGGAGCTTTGAGAGCTGAAAACAGAGCCTACCCCAACCCCAAATGGGGCTACGGCAGACTTTGCCTTAAAAATTCAATAGAAAACGCTCTTTATTACAAAAACTACAATGTTGACCTTTACTTTACAACCCTGAGAGGAGAACATTATTGAAAAGCATTGGTTTTTGCAGAGAAAAGAATACTGAAAAATATTGTGAAATTAATGCCAGTTGTGTATAAAACCTGCGTCTTGTGTGAAAAGATTGCGTTTCGTATGAAAAAACTGCGTCTTATATTTGATTTTTTTCGGTAAAAGCTATTGACATACCGAAAAAATTTGCCATAATGATTATGTTCGGAAAAGGAGATGACGCAGGGGCTTAACCGCTTCGGCAGAATAAGAGCTTCCTGTTCGGTTTTCTTTATCGAATGTAATAATGCCGTCAGGCACAAGCATACATAAGAAGAGGTTTGCGGCATTATCGGTGATAAGCCTATTGAGCAGGGATAGGGATACAATCACAAACAACCAATAAAACAGGATAAAAAAATTAAAGCTTTTAAAGCTTACATTTAAAGAAGGAAGGAAATTTATCATGAAAAAATTATTAGCATTAACAGTTGTAGCAGCAATGATGTTAAGCTCATTTGCATTCACAGGCTGCGGAAGCAGCAGCGAGGCTGAGGCTGATGTGGCTGAGGAAGAAGCAGTTGAAGAAGAGGCTGCTGAAGAAGAAGCAGTTGAGGAAGAGGAAGCAGCAGACGAGGACGCAGCAGACGAAGAAGCTGCCGATGAAGAAGCTGCCGAAGAAGAAGCTGC
>JAJQFB010000026.1:12278-47926 GCA_021201395.1 Clostridiales bacterium
GAAGAAGCTGCCGAAGAAGAAGCTGCTGAGGAAGAAGAAGCCGCTGACGAGGCTGCCGATGAAGAAGCTGAACTTGAAGCAGACGAGGACGCAGCTGCCGCAGAGTAATCTCTGTATTCAGCTTAAAATATATGTTACCTACTCAAAAAAATTCGCCTGCCCATATACGGGAAGGCGAATTTTTTTTATTTTTTTTCTCCCCTTAAAGCTTTCAAATATGGCGGAAAGTGTCATACAACACATTATATTATACTAAACACCGATGAGATTTGCAGTCAGAATAGCTTAGCCAAAGCATCTTAGCTGCAGCTCAGTTTAAGCTGCTGTAAATGTTCAAGGCGTTTAGTATAATAAGTTGAATTTAATGCAGGAGGAGATTTTTGTGATAATAACAGACCCCATTAAGAACGGAAAAGACACTGAGAGAATGCTTCCCTAACATAAACAAACAAAAACTCCGGCAGGCTCTTCTCTTTAAGGGGAAGAAGCCTGTCGGTTTTAATTAATCGGTTTTTCAGTTTTGTACGTTTTTGATTTTCATAATCTGATTCAGGGCGCTTAATATGGCTCTGAAAGAGGATTTCGCCGTGTTTGTGGAGATGCCTATGCCGTAGAAAGCCTCCTTGCGGCAGTTGTGGAGCTGAATATAGGTTATGGCTCTTGACTTGTTGCCATAGTCTAAGGAGTGCTGGCTGTAGGTGGCGATTTCAAACTCAACGTCGAATTTTTTCTTTATTGAGTCGCAGAAAGCGTCTATAACGCCGTTTCCCGTGCCCTCTACTGTTGAAAACTCGCCGTTTATAAGAATATCCGATTTTATTTTTATATCCCTGCCCCTTGAGGTTTCATAGTAATATTTAAGGGTCAGGGGGTTTTTAATATAGTAGGTGTCAAAGAAAAGGTCGTAAATTTCCTTGAAGGTAAGCTCTCTGTTCTGTTCGTCGGAGGCTCTTGTAACCGCAAGGCTGAACTGCTGAGCCATCTGTTTGGGAACGTTTAAGCCGTAGTTGTGTTCCAAAATATAGGAAACGCCGCCCTTTCCCGACTGGCTGTTTATTCTTATAATGGGGTCGTAGCTCCTGCCTACGTCCGCCGGGTCTATGGGCAAATAAGGCACCTCCCACCTGTCAGGGTGTTCCCCAAGCCGCTTCATACCCTTTTTTATGGCGTCCTGATGAGAGCCGGAAAAAGCCGTATAAACAAGGTCGCCTACATAGGGGTGTCTGGGGTCTATCTTCATATTCGTAGACCTTTCGTATATGTCTATAGCCTCGGTTATCTTTGAAAAGTCAAGCTTAGGGTCTATTCCCTGAGTGAACATATTCAGAGCCACAACCATAATGTCGCAGTTGCCCGTTCTTTCGCCGTTTCCGAAAAGAGTACCCTCTACTCTGTCAGCCCCGGCCATAATTCCAAGCTCCGTAGCCGCTATGCCCTCGCCTCTGTCGTTGTGGGCGTGAAGACTTAAGAGTACGTTTTCTCTGTATTTAAGGTTACGGCTGCAATATTCAATCTGGTCGGCGTATATGTTTGGGGTGGCCATTTCCACGGTTGAGGGCAGGTTTATAATAACCTTTCTGTCTGCCGTAGGCTTCCATACGTCCAAAACAGCATTGCAAACCTCGCAGGCATAGTCAACCTCTGTTCCCGTAAAGCTTTCGGGGGAATATTCAAAGCGGAATTTTTCCCTGCCGTATTCGTCCGCAAGCCGATCAAGAAGTTTTGCGCCGAAAACCGCCAAATCCTTTATTTCATCCTTTGACATATTGAAAACAACGTCCCGCTGGAGGGTTGAGGTGGAGTTATAAAGGTGAGCTATAGACCGGTTCGGGCAGCCCTCCAAAGCTTCGAAAGTTTTCTTTATTATATGCTCTCTGCTCTGGGTAAGAACCTGAATCGTAACGTCCTCGGGGATAAGGTTCTGCTCTATAAGGGCGCGGCAGAAAGCAAACTCGGTGTCGCTGGCCGCCGGGAAGCCTACCTCTATTTCCTTAAAGCCTATTTTAACAAGATATTTGAAAAAGTTTATTTTTTGGTCAAGATTCATAGGGGTAACAAGAGCCTGATTTCCGTCTCTAAGGTCAACGGAACACCAAACGGGAGCCTCCGTAATGACTTTGTCGGGCCATGTTCTGTCCTTTAACAATGTTACTTTGGGGAACGGTCTGTATCTGTGAAAATTCATCGCCATAGCATATACATCTCCTTTAAAATTTTTTTGATTTTTTCACATTTTTTCTTCTTTAGGTATGTCCGCAATAAAAAACCTCCGCCTCAAAAGAGACGAAAGCATAAATCCTCCGCGGTACCACTCTGTTTCATCTTTGAAAAGATGCACTCGTAAACGGGTACTTCCATACCCTGTCCTTAAATAACGGGGGACTCATCCGTCGAAGCCTATCATGCCCGTAAAGCATATTTCGGCTCCGCCACTCAAAGGCGAGTTCAGGCTTTTTCCGACAGCACCTTCCACCAACCGGCACCTCTCTTAAGACTTCCCAAGCCCTACTACTCCTTATCACAGTGTTTAAAATTTATAAGTATTTTTCAACTGCAATAATTGTAACATATATCACTCGCCTTTGTCAAGCGGTTTTTTAAAGCTTTTTCGGTTCGGGATAAACATTACCGAAAGTTTCGGCGGTGACTTTGGCCATTTTCTGCTCCATAACCGGTCTGTCTCTGAAATCCGCAGCAGCAGAGGCTATCTCGTCTACCATATCAAGCCCCTCCGTAACCTTGCCGAAAGCGGCATATTGACCGTCAAGGTGAGGAGCGTCCTCGTGCATTATGAAAAACTGAGAGCCTGCGGAGTTAGGGTTCATAGCCCTTGCCATAGAAATAACACCCCTTGTGTGTTTAAGGCTGTTTTTAAAGCTGTTTGCGGAAAATTCTCCCTTTATTGTATAGCCCGGGCCGCCTGTGCCGTTCCCCAGAGGACAGCCGCCCTGAATCATAAAGCCCTTTATAATTCTGTGAAAGGTAAGCCCGTCATAATAGCCCTTGTTTACAAGATTTAAAAAATTGTTTACCGTATTCGGCGCAATTTCGGGATAAAGCTCTATCTTAATCTCTCCGCCGTATTCCATTTCTATTGTAACTACAGGATTTTTCATTTTATTTTTTCCTTTCTTTTTTAAATTAAGCCTGCCGGCCTTTTCTTATATTATAGTATTCTCCGTTCTTATTTTCAAGATAATTTTAAAAAAATTAACTTGTTTTTTGCAATAAAAAAGGGTTTTGCCTCTGCAAAAACCAACGGAATTAAAAAACAAATATGTATATGTATAGGCGAGACCTTCGCCTATTTGGAGTTTAGCTCTGTTTTAAGCTTTGACAGGGCTTTCTTCTCGATTCTGCTGATGTAGCTGCGGCTTATGCCTAAGATTCGGGCTATTTCCCTTTGGGTCAGCTCCTCCCCTCCGGCAAGGCCGTAACGCATTTTCAAAATCTGCTTCTCCCTTTCCGTAAGAGCCTTTCCCATACCCCTCAAAAGCCCCGTCACTTCAATCCTTGTTTCCACTTCTTCGTCTATGGGTCTTGCGCTGTCGGCAATTCTGTCCTGAAGAGCCACCTCGTTTCCGTCCTTGTCATAGCCTACCGTGTCCTGAAGATAATAGTCGGAGCGGTGTTTTTTGTTCCGCCGTATATACATAAGAATTTCATTTTCTATACATCTGGCGGCGTAGGTGGCGAGGCGGACTTTTTTGGCGGAGTTATAGGTGTTTACGGCTTTTATCAGGCCAATGGAGCCTATGGAGATTAAATCCTCCGTATCCTTTTGGTGGTTGGGATATTTTTTGACTATGTGAGCCACAAGGCGGATATTGTGTTCAATCAGGATGTTTTTGGCTTCCTTTGAGCCCTGTTCCATCTCCTTTATATATTTTTCCTCCTCCTCGGCACTGAGCGTGGGCGGAAAGCTGTCTGTACGGTGAAAATTTTGCATAATTCTCACACATCCCAAAGCCTTATTCTATATTTTATTCCGAGGTGAAGAATTTGTGCCTGTATAGAAAAAATTGCTGTGCCATTTAAAGAACTGTTACGGTTTTTCGCAAAAAAAAATAAAAAAATTTTAAGAAAAATGTTTGCTAATTGTATAAAAGTGTGTTATAATGATGTTTAGGTATGAGGAGTTGTGAGTTAATGAGGGTTATTTCAGGTTCTAAAAGGGGTTTTAAGCTTAAAGCACCTAAAGGTATGTCTACAAGACCTACAACAGACCGAATTAAGGAATCTCTTTTCAATATACTTTCCCCCGTCATAAGGGACTGCTTCTTTTTGGATATGTTTGCCGGAAGCGGCGGCATAGGCATAGAAGCTCTTTCAAGAGGAGCGGAAACCGCCGTCTTTATTGACAGAGGCAGAGAGGCTTTGGAGGTTATAAAAGACAATTTGAGCAAAACAGACTTTGCCCGCAAGGCTCTCGTTTTGGGAGCCGACTGGAAAACCACCTTAAGACAGCTTAAGGCAAGAGGGCTCAAATTTGACGTTATTTTTATGGACCCTCCCTATAATTCGGATTTTATTGAAAATATACTTGACGAAATTAAAATTTTGGGTATACTAAATAAAGAGGGTGTGATTGCCTGCGAACAGGCGTCAGACGAACCCGAAATCAATAAAGAGGGCTTTGAGGTTTTCCGTATCAAGACCTACGGCAAAACCACAAGGATAAGCTTTTTAACCTTGGAGGAAGAAAAATGTTAAGAGCGGTTTACCCGGGGAGCTTCGATCCTGTTACAAACGGGCATATAGATATTATGGAAAGATGCTCTGAATTTGTGGATACGCTTATTGTGGCTGTTTTGGATAACCCCGACAAGAAATCTCTTTTTACGGTTGAGGAAAGAGTTAATCAGCTTAAGGAAACAACTAAGCATATCCCCAACGTTGAGGTAAGGTCCTTTTACGGTCTGCTTGTGGATTTTTGCAGGCAGGTTGACGCTAAGCTTGTTATAAGAGGCTTAAGGGCTGTTACCGATTTTGAATATGAGTTTAAGATGGCTCTTGCAAACAGGAAGCTTAACAGGGAAATTGAAACCATATTTATATCTTCAAGTACGAATAATATGTTTATAAGCTCAAGCAGTATAAAGGAGATGGCGATGTTTGGCGGTTCTGTTGAGGACATGGTTCCGAAGTATATTAAGGACTGTTTAGACGTGAAATTTAAAAACAGGGAGGAAAATTAATTATGGATTCCATTATCGACATTATCGATGAAATACAGGACTTGCTGGATGCCTGTAAAAAAAGTGCTTTTTCCGCAGGGAAAATTTCTGTAGACAAGGAGCAGTTAACCGAGCTTCTTCAGGACATCAGGCTTAACATACCCTCTGAAATTGCGCAGGCTAAGCGTATCTCGGAGAAATGTGAGAAGATTGTTCAGGAAGCCCACAACAAAGCAAACCAGATTATTAAGCAGGCCGAGGATCAGGCCGAGAAGCTTATTATGGACCACGAGATTACAAGACAGGCCAAAGCCGAAGCCGAGGCAATCGTTGAGGACGCAAGAGAGGACGCAAGAGAAATAAGAAGAAACGCCGTTTCCTACGCCGACGACCTTTTAAGCGATGTTGAAGAGGCTGTCACACAAACTCTCCGCAAGGTTGAGGACGAATCGAGAAACGTTCTTAATACAATAGAAGAAACAACAAGCGGCCTTTCCGATTATTTAAACGACGAAATCGATATTATAACGGGCAACAGAAACGAGCTTAAAGCCTGATTACATACAAAAAATAAAAAAATAAGGAGGGGAAAGTATGCCCCTCTTATTTTGAAATGTAAGGCTTTAAGGCGTTAAAATTAAGGCATTAAAGGGCGGCTTTCGCCCGTAAAATTATTATGCAGACAAAAAGGCTTATAAAACCGCAGATTACCTTTCCTGTTATGTAGGGCTTCCAAGGCAGATTCGCTTCCTCCAAAAGACTCAAAGACTGGGCGTGGACGCAGAAACCCCCGAAGGAAACCGCAAAACACAAAAAGGGCAGCTTAAGGGGCGCGTTTAAGTCGGCTGTAAGACGGCAGCCTTTTGTCATTTCCGCCGAAGCCAAAATAAGACTTTCGGTTAAGCGGCTGTCTATACCCAAAAGGCTTAAGGGCAGGGATATAATCGAAAGTATTCCCGTCATAGATATTATCTCCGTTATTACGGAAAAAAAGACTATAAAGCCCCCTACAAGCAGCATAGAGCGGCAGCCCTTTTCAACGGAAAGAGAAAGCGCTTTTCCGAAAGCTATAGGCTCCGCCGATTTTTTAAAGTTTAAATTTTCCGCCCGTTCTCCCTTTGGTTTAAGTAAAATTCCCAATATAACCGGAGCGGCATAGTGGCTTATGAGTATAATTTTCCCGGCGGAGGAATCCTTAAGCATAAGGGCGCCTATGCTTCCCAAAATAAAAAGGGGGCCGGAATTGCTGCGCCAGACAGAAAGACGAACAGCCTCAGGCCTTGATATAAGCCTTTTTTCATACATTTCCGTCAGGGTATGTATGCCTATGGGGTAGCCCGACAGTATGCCGCTTAAAAACACAAAAAAACCCTCGGAGGATATACCGAAAAGCCTTTTTGAAACAGGTGCGGCAGCTTTGCTTATGAGACTTACGGCGTTAAGACTTATAAGCAAGGAAGTCCCGACGACAAAGGGAAACAGTGACGGCAGAGCCGTTGTGTACCAGAGTATAAGCCCCTGCTTTGCCGCCGAAACCGCCTCTTCGGGGAAAAGTATAAGCATAACATTGAAAAACAAAACAGATACCGGTATAATATATTTAAAGGGCTTTATTTTAACCGACCTCTTTTTTCATATTTATATTCGTATAAGGTTTATTTTATACGGCCTGTGATAAAAGAGATTTTCCTATGTGAGAAAGAGAATTTATGACAAACCGAGGATTTGATATAATTGGCAGACAAGAGAAGCAAAACAAATAAAACCTCAAAAAAATCAACCAAACAAAGACGGTCGGAGCCTGTTAGGGGAACAAGCTCTTCAAGAAGAACGCCCTCTTCAGGTTCAAGGTCTGAAATAAGGAAGGCTTCCTCAAGAACAAGACAGGCCTCTCAGAGGCAAACCCCTCAAAGGACAAGAACGGCTTCCTCCTATTACGGTTCTTCGGGAAGAACCTCCTACGGAGCCGATTCACGGGCTTATACAAACAGCCGCTCCTCATCAGGCAGCGGCAGAAACGTTATAAACATAAACGATGTCAGAAAAAGCCGTGGGTTCCAAACCTCAGGCAGGACTAATTTAAGGCCTATGCCCCAAAAATCCTCACAGAGAATTACGGGGGCGGCAGGAAGAGCCTCAAGAACCTCGGCGGCGGCCGCTTCCGAAAGTGCTTCAAGAAGAAATGTCAATACAGGGTCGGAAAGAACAAGGCAGGTCTCTAAGGCTCAAAGACCCCAGAACCGCAGGGTTGTGCATAAAAAGGTCAGCGGTTTGGGCTATGAGGGGGCAGCCCGTGTCTTTATGGTTCTTTTCATACTGCTTGCCGCTTTTTACATAGGCGGAAACATACTGAGATACGCCGTAAGAACAACCGTAAGCTATGACACAATTCAAATAGGCAGCATAGACACCCCTAAATCGGCGGAGGGTCTTATCGTAAGAGAAGAAACAGCCTATCAGTCCGACATAGACGGAGAAATTAATTTCCTTGTTCCCTCAGAAGAAAAGGTTAAGACCGGAGAGGTTATCTGTACGGTTAAGCTGACGGAAGCCGTAGCAGAGGCGGAGCAGTCTATAAACGAAATAAACGACGATATTATAAACTCCGAAACCGTAAGGCAGGAGGTAGACGAAACAAGCGAGGGCGCCGTAGGGTTCAACCTTGAGCTTAAGGCTCTTGCGGACGAAGCGGCCATGAGCTTTGTGGTTCTCGATACGGAAGCCCTCAGAGACTTTACAAATAATGCACAGGTTAAGCAGGAAACAAGGAATCAGTCCATAATAAGCAGCAGTACCTCCCGATCCGCTGAAAAACAGCAGGCGGAGATAGTAATAGCCGAAAATTCCAGAACCTACACTGCCCTTGAGGGCGGTATAGTCTGCCTCGAAACAGACGGCCTTGAGGACGAGCTTAAGTATGAAACCATAGGCTCTCTGTCGGAAAACGATATAAAACAGAGTACAGACAGCTCCCACGTTGCCGGGTCAGAGGTGAGTGCAGGGGAAAATATATTTAAAATTATAACCTCAAATGTGTGGTATATAGCCGCCTACATAGACTCAGACTATGTTCTTGACTGGGAGCAGGGGGACAGACGCACAATCTACTTAACCGACTCAATAGGCCAAAGCATAGAAATGGACGTTGTTGTGGAAGCCTTTGTTCCCGACAGCAAAACAACCTATCTTGTTTTAAGGGCTTCAAAATATATGACCGACTTTATGTCCTCAAGGAATTTGACCTTTGAAATAGACAAGGTTCAGACGGGCTATAAGATTGCCAACACTTCAATAGTGGAAAATACACTTATAAAGATACCTGCCGAATATGTTGAAAACGGAACAGTTACAAAGCAAAACGGTACAACCGTTTCCGTAGGGGAGCCAAACGGCGACTACGCCTACTTCCCCGTAGGCTATGACGCCCTTGTTCTCCACGACATAATATTAAACCCCGACGACCATTCCGACGCATATGAGCTGACGGAGGTTGAGGCAAGGCAGGGTGTATACATAATGAACACGGGCATAGCGGAATTTTATACAATAGATATGGAGGGAAGCTCATCCAACTCTACCCACACAATTTTAGACCCTGTTAAAAACACAAACCTAAGCGTGTATGACAGAGTTGTGGTAGACCCTAAGAACATAGAAGCCGACGATATGCTTTACAAGTAAAATACAGTAGGGAATCAGGTGATTATTTGAGCGTAATTAAGGAAAATTTAGAGGAAATAAGGCTTAAAATCAAAAGAGCCGCCGAAAAATCCGGCAGGAAACCCGAGGATATTATGCTTTTGGGGGTCACCAAAACCGTGGACTGCGAAAGGATTCAGGAGCTTGCGGATTTGGGGGTTAAAGAGCTGGGCGAAAACCGGGTTCAGGAGCTTATGACCAAAATTGATGTTATAAAGGGCGGCGTAAACTGGCACCTTATAGGAAGCCTCCAGACAAACAAGGTAAAATATATTATAGGCAGGGTTAAGCTTATACATTCCGTAGACAGCATACACCTTGCGGAGGAAATAAGCAGGCGGTCTGTTAAAGCAGGGCTCGCAACCGACATACTCCTTGAGGTAAACGCCGCAGGGGAAGAGAGCAAACACGGCTTTTCCCCGGCCGAGATTTACGGTGTCGTTGATAAATTAAGGGAATTTGATGGCATAAGAGTAAAGGGTCTTATGACTGTGGCTCCTTATGACGAAAATCCCGACAACAACAGAGTATATTTTAAAAAAATGCGTGAATTATTTATTGACATTAAGGCAAAAAACCGTAATAATATAGATATGAGTTTTTTGTCAATGGGAATGACTAACGATTACGAAGCTGCAATAGAAGAAGGAGCGAATATTGTACGTATAGGAACGGGAATATTCGGCGAAAGAAATTATAATTAGGAGGAAGCACTTATGCCAAGTTTTTTGGAAAACATTAAAGACAAAATTTTCCCCGGAAACAATTACGGTGATGAATATTACGACAGCGACGCAGGGGATGACTATGAGGACGATTACGAGGAGACCCCGGCCCCGAGGCCCGTTTCAAGCAGGAGAACAACCTCAAGCCGCTACGGCTCCAACTCAAAGGTCTACAGAGTAAACACAAACGTACAGATGGAGGTTTTGGTAAGCACACCTACAAGTGTTGAGGAAGCGGGAGAGGCCTGCGATGCTTTAAGAGACAAAAAGACGGTCGTTGTAAACCTCCAAAAGGTAAACTTTGACACAGCCCAGAGAATAAGCGACTTTTTAAGCGGAGCAAGCTATGTTTTAGACGGCAATCTTCAGCTTATTTCAGACGAGATTCTTATAGTAGGGCCTATGAACGTAGACATAACGGGCAACTTCGCCGATGAGCTTCAGGCAAACGGCATAAATATCCCCAGAACCGCATCCACAAAGTGGAGATAATAAAATAAAAAGGGTGATTTAATGAAATATTTGATAATTCAGGCACTGGACGGTATGTCTATGCTGTTTTATCTTCTGATATTGGCGAGATGCTTAATAAGCTGGCTGCCTGTTGACAGAAGCAATAAAATTATCGATTTGTTATATACACTGACAGAACCGGTTTTGGCTCCTATAAGAGGGCTTTTTGACAGGTCGCCTCTCGGAGGCTACGGCATGAGAATAGATTTTTCTCCCGTTATAGCAATAATTCTTGTCAATATTGTATGCAACATATTAAAAACGATAGTGGTTTATGTTTAATAAGAGTGATTTTTTAAGGAATATTTCCGATACGGAGCTTAAAATGTTTATGGCTAAGGGCTTTGACAGGGCGGCCGCTGCCGAGAAAAGACTAAAAACCGCCTTTTCCGATTTTGCCGACCCCTATAAGGTGACGGCTCTTGCAAATGCCGTAAAAAAGGGCTTTAATCTAAATGTTAAAACCTACGGCGGCTATGAAGGGGCGGAGAGGCTTATGGCAGGGTTTTATCCCGAATATGCCGAAGATGAGCCTTTCCCATTGTTCCCGTTTTGATAAGCTGTAACCCGGCATTTTCAAAAAAGCTTGCCCACAGGGACTTTTTAGGCTCTGTTTTAGGTCTAGGAATCGAAAGAAGCAAAATAGGAGATATTGTTTTAAACGAGGGTTCCGCCCTTGTGTTTTGTGATGAACAGGTGGCGGAATATGTTGCTTCAAGCCTTGAGCAGGTGGGGCATACCAAAGTAAAGGCGGAAATAACAGAGGATGCTTCGGCTTACATTGCCACTGATGAGGTAAAGGAAACAGTCAAAACTGTTGCTTCCGAAAGAGCGGACGCTGTTTTAAGCTCGGCTTTTAACATATCCAGAGGGGCTGCTTCCGAGGCGATTAAGTCGGGAAAGGTTTTCGCAAACTGGGTTCCCGCAGAAAGCGGTTCAAAGAAGCTTTCAGAGGGGGACGTCATAACCCTGAGAGGAAAGGGCAGAGTTAAGCTTCTTGAATTTATGGGCAGTACAAAAAAGGATAAATTAATTATAAAATTTCAAAAATTTAATTAGGAGGGAAAGATTTTGCTTACACCTATAGATATTGAAACAGTGGAATTTAAAAAGGTTGCGTTGGGATATGCCCCTGAGGGAGTGGACGAGTTTTTAAACAAGGTTATCGTCGAGTTTGAAAGTCTCTACAGGGATAATGCAGCCCTTAAGGACAGAATCAAAAATTTAGAGGAAAGCATAAACTATTACTCCTCCTTGGAAGAATCCATAAAAAGCGCCATAGTAATCGCCGACAAGGCGGCGGCGGAAACAAAGCAGAATGCCGCAGATCAAGCCGAAAGCATTATTAAAAAGGCTCAGCTTAAGGCGGACGAAATTCTCCTTGACGTAAATAAGAAAAAATATAAGCTTGAAACGGCGGTTGCCGATTTAAAGTCAAGATATGCAATACTTTCATCGGGCATTAAGGGTCTTATAAAGACGGAGCTTGACTATATAGAGCAGTCGGAAAAGCTTTTAAACGAAGCATTCGCCGAGACGGAAAACCCTCAAAAAGCTGCCAGGGCAGCTCCTGCCGCCGAAGCCGCAGCAGCAAGGTCAAAGAGAAGATAAATATAAATAAACGGAGTCGGTTTTATGGATAAAAAAATATCAGAAATGCTTGCTGATAAAGCCTAAAAACCGATATTCGACCGCAGATTTAAGTCAGGTCTGTAAAGCTTCCCAAAAGAATAAAAAATTTTTCAAACGGCAAAAATTGTTTTTGTCCGTTTCAAACTTTTTAGGCAAAAAACAAATTTTGCCACTTGAAATTGTATTTTGTATATGTTATAATATAAATGATAAAAGGTTGTAAGTTAATTAGGCCAATCAATTAAACACTACGAAAGACCCGGGGAGTGCGATTCTCTGGGTCTTTCTATGCCGTTTTTGCACGGTGGCTTATTCCGTAGGCTTGCTGCCGCCTTTCGCTCTGTCAAGCCATTTGCAGAAGTAGTGCGATGCTATACCTGCCAAGACAGAAACCGTGAAGGTTATAAACCGGCTAAACAAACGCCCACCTCCCCTCTGTTACCAGATTTTAGGGGCGGCAACAACCGTGAATGAACTTCTTCTTTTGTTTTTTCGGTAGAAGTTCATTCACGGTTTATAGCAGATAATGTAAGTTCTTGCAAGATAGGAAAAAATTTTACAGCAAGGGTTGTTTTATGTTTTTAATGTATAACCTCCGCCTTGCCGTTATCGCCTGTGGCTGTAAAGCAGTTCTCAAGGCCTTCGGTTATATATATTTTTCCCTCATCGGTTATAAAAACTGCGTCAAATTCCGTTTTGTTTTTGCGCCAAAATTCCGCTCCTTTTTCCTCTCCCATTATAAAGAGAGCCGTTGAATAGGCGTCGGCGGCGGTTCCGTTTTCGGAGACAATTGTCACCGAGGAAAGGCCGCTTTCCGCCGGAGCACAGGTTGACGGGTCTATTATGTGGTGATAAAGTTTGCCGTTTTCTTCAAAATATCGCTGATAATTGCCTGAGGTTATAACGGCCTTGCCCTCTGTTTCTATAATTCCGGCGTAGTCCGTCTGAGTTTCAGGGTCAATAATCGCAACCCTCCACTTTGAGCCGTCGGTTTTTCTGCCTATTGTCTGCACGTTTCCCCCTAAGGAGAGTATGCCGCTTTCCACCCCCATTTCCGAAAAAAGAGCCGATATTTTGGCGGAGGTATAGCCCTTTGCCACGGAGCCTAAGTCTATTTCAAGCTTCGCTTCGGTTATGGTTACCGTCATTGTTTCATCGTCAAGGCTTATTTTGTTCGGGTCAATATGGCCTTTAAGCAGGCTTAATTCCGAGCTGTCGGGAATACGGTAATCTCCCGTTGTGAAACCCCAAGCCTTTACAACAGGATAAACCGCAGGATTCAAAATATAATCCGTTTTTTCGGAATAGTTTAAAGCAGCCTTTATAAGGGCGTAGGCGTCCTCGGAAACAGAGGCGGTTTTTTCGCTGTTAAGCTTATATATTTCGCTGTCGGGGTCTGTAACGGAAAAAAGCCCGTCAAGCCTTTCTATCTCCTCCACAGCTTCTGAAACGGCTTCTTCCGCTTTTTCGCCGTAGGCGGTTATTGTCATCGTGGTATCCATAGCGAATATGGTTTGTTCCGCCTTTGTATCATCTTCTGTGGCTGTTTCCGTTTTGCCGTTTTCATCTTCCGTACTATCAGCCCCTGCGCAGCCCGAAAGTAAAAGGGAGGCCGTTAAAAGAGCTGTAATTAATTTATACCTCACGATTTCACCTCCGTGGTCTATGGAACCCTATAAAATAACGTTATATCCCATCTCAGACAGAGCATCCCCTGCTTTTTTAAGGGAACTGTCGTTTTCAAGGCTTATTCTCATAACCCCGTCGGAATAGTCTCTGTTGTTTATGATACCTATGTTTTTAATGTTTATGCCTCTGTTGCCCAAAATAACGGCAACCTCCGCAATGGCGCCGGGTCTGTCCTTAATGTCGATTTTAAGGGTATAGCTCTTGCAGACGCCTCTGCCCCTGCCGGTTTCGAAGCTGTCTCTGTATTCCTTTGCGTTTTTAAAGAGGTTTGCTATTTCACCGTAGTTTTCGGTTTCGAGGGCGTCTTTAAGAGCCTCCGTACTTTCTTTGAAGCTGTCCAAAACAGTTAAAATTTCTTTCTTGTTTTCGGAACAGATACTGCTCCACATTTCCGCCCCCGATGAGGCTATTCTTGTTATGTCCCTAAAGCCCCCTGCGGCTAAGGTGTGCATATAGCCGTCGTCGTCAAGGCTTTCAACAGTGTTTACAAGGGCTACGGCTATAATATGGGGCAGATGGCTTACCGCCGCCACAACGTGGTCGTGTTTATAGGGGTCGAGAACAACGGGAATGGCACCTATGCCCTTAACAAGCTCCGTATATTTGTCAACAAGACCGCTGTCAGTATTTTTTGAGGGAGTAAGTATGTAAAATGCGTTTTCATACAAATCCTCCTTTGCCGCCCCGTAACCCGTCTTTTCCGAGCCTGCCATAGGGTGGGCGCCTATATAGTTAATGCCCTCTGTTTCGCTGAGCCTTTTAAATATTTCTCCTTTGGTACTGCCTACGTCTGTAATTATGCAGTCCTTTTTTATAACGGGAGCAAGCTCCTCCACATAGCCGCAGATTTTCCCTACGGGGGTACATACGAAAATAATATCGCAGTCCTTAAAAACCGACAAATCCGTCAGGGAATATTCCGACAGGATTCCCTGTTCATAGGCCTCTTTAAGGGGCTTTTCGCTTCTGCTGTAGGCTTTAATATTCATATTCAGCCTGTTTTTAAGGGCTAGGGCTATAGAGCCGCCTATAAGGCCGAAGCCTAAAATTCCTGCTGTTTTCATTTATAATGTCCTTTCTTCAAGCTGAACAATGGGCTTGATTGCCGCCATAAGGCTGTTAAAATCGTTAAAGCTTAAGGCCTGAGAGCTGTTTGTAGCCGATGAGGCCGGGTGGGGGTGAACCTCTATAATAAGGCCGTCTGCACCTGCCGCCGCCGCTGCCTTTGAAAGGGGCTTTATATATTCCATAACAAAGGCGGAATGACTGGGGTCAACAACAACGGGCAGATGGGACTTTGCCTTTAAAACAGGCACGGCGCTTAAATCGAGAGTGTTCCTTGTGGAGGTTTCATAGGTTCTTATGCCTCTTTCGCAGAGTATAATATTTTCGTTTCCGTTTACCATAATATACTCCGCCGAGGTCAAAAGCTCGTCAACCGTGGCCGCAAGCCTCCTGCAAAGTATAACGGGCTTTCCCGTAAGAGCGCACTCTTTCAGTATGCCGTAGTTTTCCATATTGGCGGAGCCTACAAGCAAAATATCGGCGCATTTTGCCGCCGCCTTAACAAGAGATTCCCTCTTTACCTCAACGACAATCCGCAGGTTCGTCCTTGCCTTTACCTCTTTAATAAGGCTGTCTGTTTCCGCCGTATAAACACCGCATCTCAGAGCCCGTCCCCCTGCGGCCTTTACGGTTTCCGCAATCTGAACCATCTGTGAAACACTTTCAATGGCACAGGGGCCTGCCGTTACGGTAAAGTTGTCTATACCGAATTTAATTCCTCCGGCATTTATAACCGTAGGCTCTGTTTTGAATTTTCTGTTTGCAAGCTTGTAGCTTTCCGTCAGGTGAATAAGCTTGTCAACTCCCGGGAAAAGCCTGACCGTATCGGGAACCCTTTTTCTGTCCCCTATAATGCCTATAATCGTTATGCTTTTGCCTGTTGAAAGATGGGTGTTTAACCCCAGACCCTCTATATATTCCTTAACTGCGTTTATGTTTGCCTCTGTCGCCGCAGGCTTCATTACAATAATCATATTTAACTGACCTCTCTGTTTTATTTTTTGTTAAGTTTTATTCAACAACATTTTACCCCAGTAAAGTATAAATGTCAACTGAAATACTTTTTTTTAACATTTTTATATTTATATTTGAGGTTCCGCAAGCCGCCTTGCTCTTCTGTCCGTTACGGGGGCAAAAAGCCCGTCTAAGGCAAGGCTTAAATTTTCGTTGTAACAGGGGTCGTTTAACAAAAGCTCTTTCCCCCATTTTTCCTTAAGCCCTATAATTTCACCGTTAAATCTCTTTATTTTTTCGGGAGAATCCTCAATGCCTCTTGTCAGGGACTCATAGTGATAAAGACAAACATCGGATAAACAAATATTGTTTACCCCTAAGCTTTTTACCTTAAGGCAAAAATCCACATCGTTAAAGGCTACGGCAAAGCTCTCATCGAAGCCCCCTGCCTTTTCAAAAAGGGATTTTTTAACCCCCAGACAAGCCGCCGTTACGGCACTGTAATTATAATTTAGGGCATATCTTCCGAAATAACCTCTTTCGTTTTTGTGAACGCCTATTCCGCAGCTTCCCGCAAGACCTCCGGCACCTAAAACTATGCCGCAGTGCTGTATTGTGTCGTTGGGATAGAGAAGCTTCGCCCCTACACAGCCTATATCGCTTTCACGGCAGGCTCCGGCTATGGCCCCCAGCCAGTTTTCGGAGATTACTTCAGTATCGTTATTTAAAAACAGGAGTATGTTCCCCTTGGCAAAGCCCGCGGCGATGTTGTTAAGCCTCGAAAAATTAAAGGGTATGTCAAGGCGGAGAACCTTAAAATTGTCTCTTTTACTGTATTTTTCAAAAAGAGCCGCCGTTTCCGGTTCGCTGCTGTTATTGTCTACAGCTATAATTTCAAAATTTTTAAAGTCTGTTTTTTCATATATTGATTTAAAACAGTTTTCCGTAATATCGGGCTTGTCCTTTACGGGGATGATTATGGAAACAAAATCTCTTTCGTCCGGCTTAAATTCAATATTGTAAAAGCTTGAATTTTTTACCGCCTTAACCTCGGCTCTTAAGCCACGTCTTTTAATTGTGTCCTCTATGGCTCTTTTCGCCGCGTCATAGGCAAAGCTCTTTTTGCTTATGTCAGCCGAGGTGGAGGTGTCAAGAACACGCCAGTGATATAAGACCTTGGGGATATGGTAAAAATTGTCCGTTATGTCAGCCGCCCTTAAGGCAAGGTCGTAATCCTGACTGCCGTCGTATTGGCTTCTTAAGCCCTTAAGGCGGCCTAAAAGCTCCCGTCTGTAGACGCCTAAATGTGAAATATAATTTAAAGAAATGAGAGTGTGGGGAGAAAAATCCGGCTTAAAAAAGGGATCAAAACGTCTGCCCTTTTTGTCGATTTTGTCCTCATCGGAATATATAACGTCTGCGTTCGGGTGTTTGTCTAAGGTGAGAGCGATTTCCAAAAGAGCGTTGGGGGCAAGTTCGTCATCGTTGTCCAAAAGGGCTATAAAATCCCCCCTTGCCGCTTCTGCGGCAGTATTTGTGGCCTTTGAAATGTTCCCGTTTTCCTTTCTGTAAATCACATTTATGCGGCTGTCGGTTAAGCTCTTTAAAAAGTCCTTAACAGAGCCATCCGTTGAAGCGTCATCGGCTATACACAGCTCCCAGTTTTCATAGCTCTGTTTTAAAATGGAATCCACCGCCCTCTTAAGCCATTTTATTTCGGGGTTATAAACGGGCATACAGACGGATATAAGAGGCTCCCTCTTAAGCTCCCGCCTGTGAGAGGACTTTTCGCAGTTTTTAATCCACAGCTTATATTTACGGGGGCTTTTTTCCGATAAATAGATTTTTGTTCTCCTGAGGGTTTCCCCCAAGCCGTTGTTCTTTAAATAGACACGGCCCCTTTTGATTATGTTTAAAAAATTGCCCATATTACCCCTCTTTGAGCCTTTCCGCCCATTCGTTTACCTTGTTTTTCATTAAACTTACAAGAGCCGAGCTTCCCGTAACTTCAATATCTTCTCCCATACTGAAAATCCAGCCCAAAAGAGTGTTTGAAAAATATTCATCAACGGATACCCTCATTCTCCCGTCGGCCAGGTGATATACCTTTATGTCGTTTCCGTAGCGGTCGTAAATAACCTTTTCTATATTCTTTGTAAAAATATAAACTGCCATACCCTTTTCTCCGAAAGACATATCCTTACTGTAGTTTATCATATCCGAAAGCTCCTGAGGATTTTCGCAGGGAACGCACTTTTCCCTGAGAAGCTCTGTTCTTTCTATTCTGTCTATTCTGAAACGGCTTATTCCCGTTTCGTGTTCATCGCACTTTCCCAAAATGTATATGCCGTCACGGTTTGTGTAGAGCTTATAGGGGGAAATTGTTCTTAAAACCATACCCTCTCTGCCGTTGTAGTCAACACGGATTTTTTTGTTTTCGGCTATGGCGGTGTTTATAACCTCAAGGTTCCATGAAACGCTGCTTTTTCTGTATTCTTCCCTTTTTCTGTCGGAAACGGCAGGTATAACCTTTTCAAGCTCATACTCGCTTAAAAGTGAATAGAGTTTCGACTTTATATTTTTGACATCGTTTTTGCTGAAAGATTTAACAGTGTTCAGAGCCGAAGCCGCCATTTCAACCTCGGTGTATTCAAAAGGACGGCAGGTCAGCTTATAATATTTTTTCGTTCCCTCGTTATAGGTCTGAATTTCTATATAGGGAGTGTCCTCAAAGCATTCGTTTATGGAGCTTATAAGGGAGGGTATGCTTCTTTCGTTTAGGGATATGCCCTTTTTCTCCAAAAACCTGATTATGTCGCTGTTGGAAACACCGTGGTCGTCATCGGTATATTTGTAAAGATATTGTAAAACGTATAAGCTTGAGGTTTTCTTTTTTTGCCATTTAATACCTCCTCTCTCCGAGTTTCAGACTCGGCACAGCGTTTAGGCTCATATCTCCGCGGCAGCCTGCCCTATATTCGTAATAGGCCGCGCTCCCTATCATTGCTCCGTTGTCCGTACATAATACAGGCCGAGGCACAAAAAATTCTATGCCCTTTTCCGAGCAGGCACTTTTAAGGCTTGCCCTCAGGGCGGAATTTGCGGAAACGCCTCCGCAGGCCGCCAATTTCATTATGCCGTATTCACAACAGGCCCTTATTGATTTTTCCGTCAAAACCTCTACAACAGCCTGTTGAAACGAAGCCGCAATATCCGCCGCCTTATACTCGCTCCCCTGCATTCTGCATTTGTTTAAGTGGTTTAAAACCGCGGACTTAAGGCCGCTGAAGCTGAAGTCATAGCTGCCCTCTTCAAGCATAACTCTCGGAAATCTGACACTTTCGGGGTTCCCCTCCTTTGAAATCAGGTCTATCTTAGGGCCGCCGGGGTAGGGCAGGTTTAAGCTTCTTGCTACCTTGTCATAGGCCTCCCCTGCGGCATCGTCTCTGGTATGGCCTAAAATGTCAAAATCATTGTAGGAATTTATTTTCACAAGGTTGGTGTGTCCTCCGGAAACCACAAGACAAATAAAGGGAGGCTCAAGATTGGGATATTGTATATAATTCGCCGCTATGTGACCCTCGATATGGTGAACGGGAATAAGGGGCAGGTCTAAGCCGAAAGCAAGGGATTTTGCATAGGAAACTCCTACGAGAAGCGCCCCCACAAGGCCGGGGCCGTAGGTAACGGCTACGGCGGTTAAATCCTTAAAGCCGACTCCTGCTTCATTAAGAGCTTTCTCCACAACGCCGTCAATATTTTCAATATGTTTTCTCGAAGCAATTTCAGGCACAACTCCCCCGAACAGCTTGTGAATCTTAATTTGTGAGGATATAACGTTGGACAAAACCTCCCTGCCGTTTACCACAACCGCCGCCGAAGTCTCGTCACAGGAGGATTCTATAGCCAAAATAACAATCTTTTCTTTTTCTTCCATAAAAATCTGCCTTTCAATTTTTAAAATCTCTTTTGTTATTTATTCTATCATATTTTTAATGCGTTTTCAATAAATACTTGATTTTAGAGGTAAAATGTTGTAAGATTAAAATATGTAATGCTTCAAAAATTTGCATATATGATAAGGAGGAAAGTAATGAGTTCAATAGACAATAAAACCGTAAGTACAATAAGAATTTTAGGCTGCGAAGCCATAGAAAAGGCTAAATCAGGCCACCCGGGTATTGTTTTGGGCTCCGCCCCCATTCTTTATGAGTTGTGGGCAAACCATATGAACCACAACCCCTATAACCCCGATTTTATAAACAGGGACCGCTTTGTTATTTCATCAGGTCACGGCTCCGCCCTGCTTTATTCTATGCTCTGCGTTTTTAACTACGGTCTTACAACAGAGGATTTAAAGGGTTTCAGACAGTTAGGTACTCTTACCCCCGGCCACCCGGAATACGGCCACACAAAAGGCGTTGAAATTTCAACGGGGCCTTTGGGTCAGGGCGTGGCAAATTCCGTAGGTATGGCTCTTGCTGAAAGAAGTCTCGCAGCAAGGTTCAATAAAGAGGACATAAAGCCCATAGACCACTATACCTATTGTCTTTGCGGCGACGGCTGTCTTATGGAGGGGCTTTCCTATGAAGCCGCCTCTTTCGCAGGGGCCCAGGGCTTAGGCAAGCTTATCGTTCTTTACGATTCAAACAACATAACAATAGAGGGAAGCACCGACCTTACCTTTAAGGATAATATAAAACAGCGTTTTGAGGCCGTAAACTGGCAGTATTTAAAGGTTAATGACGGAAACGACCTTGAAGAAATAGGCAAAGCCATAGAAGAGGCGAAAGCCGAAACGGAGAAGCCTACTCTTATAGAAATAAAGACTGTTATAGGCTACGGTTCGCCCAATAAGAGCGGAACTCCCGGTGTTCACGGGGCACCCTTAGGGGATATTGAGCTTATGGCCACAAAGGTTAATTTAGGTCTTAATCCGGATAAGGAATTTTACATTGAAAGCGATGTAAAAGCCCATATGGAAGAGATCTGCGGCAGGTTGGCCCGGGGCGAGGAGGAGTGGAATAAGGTTTACGAAGCTTATAAGGAAGCCTATCCCGAAGACGCGGCGGAGCTTGAGAGGTGGCTTAATCTGGAATACGGCAGAGACCTTGAAAATAATGAGGAATTTTGGGCTGTTGACGGAGTTACAAGGTCAACAAGACAGTGTTCCGAGGTTATACTCAACAGAGCGGCTGAGCTTGTGCCCAACCTTATAGGAGGCTCGGCGGATCTTTCCCCCTCAAATCTGACTGTAATGAAGGGCAGGTCTTATCTTTCAAAGGAGGAGCCAACGGGAACAAATATTCATTTCGGCATAAGGGAACACGCTATGGCGGCGATTTCAAACGGTATGTATGTTCACGGAGGCTTCCATCCCTATTTTGCCACATTCTTTGTTTTCTGCGACTATTTGCGCCCGGCTCTGCGTATGGAGGGAATTATGCACATTCCGCTTATAGCCATATTCTCCCACGATTCAATAGGAGTAGGAGAGGACGGCCCGACGCACCAGCCCGTAGAACAGCTTGCATCGCTGAGAAGTCTGCCTAATTACGCCGTTTTCCGTCCCTGCGACTTGACTGAAACCGCAGCGGCTTACTGCTTCGCCCTTTCGTCAAAGACAAGCCCCACGGCCATTGTCACCTCAAGACAAAACATCCCGCCCGTAGAGGGAACAAGCAAAGAAGCGATTAAGGGCGGCTATATATTCAAAGACGGAGAAAAGGAAATACCGGATATTATACTTATAGCAAGCGGCTCTGAGGTTCCCCTTATCGATGAAGCGGAAAAGATTCTTTCAAGAGAGGGCTATTCCGTAAGGTGCGTAAGTATGCCCAGTATGGACGTATTTGAGCGTCAGGGTGAGGAATATAAGGAAAAAATTCTGCCGAGAGCCTGTAAGAGACGTGTAGCCGTAGAGGCAGGTTCAAAACACGGCTGGTATAATTACGCAGGCCTTGACGGTGCGGTTATTTCAATAGACGGTTACGGCGTTTCCGGAAAATTTGTGGATTTATTCAAGAAATACGGTTTTACGATAGGAAATGTTGTAGAAAAAGCAAGGGAAGTTTTAAGCAGATAAAGATATTATACTACGCCTGCCTTTCGGGTCAATTAAAAATTGCCCCGAAAGGCAGGCCGAGGGGGGAGCCACCGGCCACGCCTACGGCACGGCCGACGGCTCCCCCGCAATTCTTCCGGCTTGGTTATAAGGAAAGCTTTGAACCAAGCTTAAGTATAACTTTTCGGGTTAAGTCTGATATAACCCCCTCATCAACTATTTTTAAAAGTGCGTCAAACCGCCCCGGCGGTTTGACGTAAACTTTCTGCACAGCACAAAAACATCGGGCTGTCAAGGGCGTTAGCTCTGTATTACCCTTGACAGCCCGATGTTTTTGTGCTACCCACCGACGCCGTCGGCCGCAATTTCATTATATTTTTACCGCCTGTTGTTTCTTTCGTTGTTTCTTCTTGCCTTTCTGTATCTTCTCCTCTGTTTTTTGTACTTTCTCTTGTGCCTGTACATTTTTGAGTTGAATATTCTGTTTATTATAAAGACTACAATTATAAATATTATAACTCCTATGCCGATTTTAACGGCTAAGGATATAAGCTCCTCAAGCTTTTCCTCTCTTATTAATACGTCCTCGGGAATAAGCTCTGCGGCGGTATCTGCGGTTATATCAAGGGAAGTAAGCAGGTTCCCTCCGTAATAAATTTCGGCCTGCCCCAAAACGTCTCCCACTGCGGCTCCTGCCGTAATTGTATCGGGAACGTCATAGCTTACGGTGATTGTGTCCTTGTTTACGGCCCCCGGCACATAAGCACTGTAGGAATCCTTAACGCTTGCCGTTACCTCTCCCAAATCTATGGTTCTGCCATTATAGTACTGAACCGCAGGAAGAACAATACTCAGTTCTCCGGGGCTTACCAAAGTTTGAGTGCTGTAGAGGCCGAAGCTGTAGTCAAAAAGCAAAGCCGTATCCGTATATGTATTAACACCCCTGTCCGCCAAAACACAGCAAATAAGCTTTACCCCATCCTTTTCCGCATAGGAAATAAGTGTATTGCCGGCCTGATCCGTAAAGCCTGTTTTGGCGCCCTTAATATATTGGTAATAATAGGGGGATTCCTCCCATAAAATTTTAGCCTTGTGGTTTAAGGGTCTTTCCTCGTCCACTATGTTTGTGGTTGGGATTGTATAGGTAAGACAACTGAAGCTTTCCATAAACCTTTCGCTTTTAATGGCTTCCCTTAAAATTTGAGCCATATCATAAGCTGTAGTATAGTGGTTATCATTGTGATAGCCGTGGGAATTTGCAAAGTGGGTGTTTACGGCTCCCAACTCTTTTGCTCTTCGGTTCATTCTTTCCGCAAAGGCGGCTTCCGTTCCGTCTATAAATTCCGCCACTCCCACACAGACATCGTTTGCCGAAGCCATAAGTATAGCGTGGAGACACTGTTCCATATTAAGGGTTTCTCCCACCCTTACGGCTATAGAACTGCTGCCCTCGCCTATCCCGTAAACAGCGGCATCGGAAAATGTAACCAAATCCGAAGGCTCTGTTTCCTCACAGGCTATAAGGGAAGTCAAAACCTTTGTTACGCTTGCAGGGTAGTGCATAGCGTTTTCGTCCTTGCCGTAGAGAATTACCCCCGTGTCAGCGTCTATAACTACGGCGGATTTTGCCACAATAACAGGCTCTCCGTTTTCGTCTAAATAGGCCGGAATAATATCCTCATCGTTATATTCCTCCTCGGACATATCCATAGAATCAAAAACAGTCTCTTCCTCAGATAAATTTTCGTCCTGACCGAATATTTTTATAGCATTATTAAAAATAATGGTGTATAATAAAAATAAAGTAAATATTAGTTTTCCGTATCTCATATGCTTTGTCCTTTCGGCTGAATTGGCACTATAAGGTATTATAACACAACCCATAGGTTGTTTTCAAGGACTAATATATTTTTTAATAAAAGAATTCTTTATTGCTTTATAAGCTTTATAGGCGTAATAAGCATAATAAGAGAAAGAGGTTATCATATGGAAAGCAGGAAAACAATATTTTTCTATATTTCCGCCGCCGCGGCTTTGTTTCTGTTATTCTGTCTTTGGTATTTTACGGCAGACAAAGGCCTTGAAGCCTATCAAGCGGAAAGAGAAGCCATAGCCTACAGGGCTGAGGAGGCTTGGGAAGAAGAGGAAGCGGCGAGACTTATAAACATAAACACCGCCGATAAAGAGGAGCTTGCTTCCCTGCCCCATATAGGGGAGGTCATAGCCGAAAGGATTATAGCCTACAGGGAAGAAAACGGGGATTTTCGCTCCGCCGAGGAAATTATGAATGTAAAGGGAATAGGCGAAAACATATATAATGAAATAAAGGATAATATAATTGTGGAAAACGGCTGACAGGCAGGCGGCTCCCACGGATAGGAGAATTGAAAAATGAGCAAAATACTTGTTGTTGACGACGAAAAACTTATTGTAAAGGGAATTAAGTTCAGTCTTGTTCAGGAGGGAATGGACGTTTCCGTGGCCTATGACGGCGAAGAGGCTCTGCGCCTTGCAAGAAAGGAAGATTTTGATATTATACTTCTTGACGTTATGCTTCCCAAGCTTGACGGTCTTGAGGTATGCTCCGCAATAAGGGAGTTTTCCTCCGTTCCCATAATTATGGTAACGGCCAAAGGAGAGGACATAGACAAAATTATGGGCTTAGAGCTCGGGGCGGACGACTATATAACAAAGCCCTTTAACATACTTGAGCTTAAGGCAAGAATAAAAGCCATATTGAGAAGGAACATTAAAAAATCCGCCGCTGACCCGGTAAACAGCGGTCTCCTTTCCCTGGGAGAGCTTTCCCTCGACACAAAGTCCAGAAGATGTTATGTAGAGGGAAGAGAGGTAAACCTTACGGCAAAGGAATATGAGCTTTTGCTTCTGCTTATGAAGAATATAGGCACGGTCTACTCAAGAGAAGAGCTTTTAAGCGAGCTTTGGGGAATAAGCCCTAACTCCTCCGGCGAACAGGCCCGCGAACAAAGACGGGCGGTAGACGTTCACGTAAGACGCCTAAGGGAAAAAATAGAGAAAGTCCCCGGCGACCCTCAATATATACACACGAGATGGGGGGTAGGTTATTATTTACAGTGATTCAATGGAGCTGAAATGGTATAACCGCCTGAGATGGAAGCTGTTTTTTCTCTATTTTGCAATAAGCTTCGTTCCTCTTGTTATATTTTCCCTTACAATGAACACCGTTCTTGAAAATTATTTTGAAGCGAGAAACGAACAAAACCTGCTCTATCAGGCAAACAAGCTTGCGGGAACCATAAAAAGCAACAACTATCTTACAGACCCTGCCCTTTCGGTTAAATTTTCAAACGATCTGGACGAAAAAAGCACGGAGCTTTCCGCGAGAATAATCGTTCTTGACAAAGACTCCGTGGTTATAGCCGATACAAACAGGTCGGAAACAGACAAAATACTGATTATACCCGAGGTTTTAGACGCCCTTCAGGGCAGCGCCGCAGTAAATCTTCGGGAGGACACAGGCAAAATATATGCCTCGGCCGGCATAGACGATCAGGACGGTCAAATTTTGGGGGCTATTCTCTTAGTTTACGGCTCAAACGAAATTTACGAAATGCTTGCCTCTTTAAGCCATGACTGGCTTTTTCTTACAATTTTTATAAGCATTATAATAGCCGTTATAGTATATATAACCTCAAGCCGCATAATAAAGCCCTTAAGTCGCCTTGTGGACTCCATAGGGAAAATCGCCGACGGAGATTTGAGAGAGAGGGTTGACATTAAAAATAAGAACGAAATAGGGGTTTTGGGAAACGCCATAAATATAATGGCTGAAAAATTGGAGTCCGAGGACAGCTCCCGTTCGGAATTTGTTTCAAACGTATCCCACGAGCTTAAAACCCCCTTAAGCTCCATAAAGGTTTTAAGCGAGTCAATCCTGTTGCAGGATACGGCACCGGAGGAGATGTATAAGGAATTTCTCCAGGACATAAACTCTGAAATAGACAGAATGACGAACATAATAAACGACCTTCTGTCCCTTGTAAAGCTTGACAACAGAGAATCAGGCCTTAATCTTAAGGAAATAAACCTGAGAAAAATGTTAATCGGTATTATGAAAACACTTTATCCCCTTGCAAAGGTAAAGGATATAGAGCTTACCCTCGAAGCCGATAAGGATATTGCAATAGAGGCGGACGAAACAAAGCTGTCCCTTGCCATATCGAATCTCATTGACAATGCCATAAAATACACCCCTGCCGAGGGGGTAGTCAAGGTCACCCTTGAAAACGACCACCAAAACGCCTTTATTTCGGTTATGGATACGGGCATAGGCATAAGCGAGGAAGAGCAGCCCAAAATATTCAACCGCTTCTACCGAACGGACAAAACCCGAGACAGAGAAACCGGCGGTACGGGCTTAGGTCTTGCCATAACACACTCTACCGTGCTTCTCCACAGCGGCAGCATAAAGGTATTAAGCAAGGAAGGCAGCGGCGCCGCCTTTATAGTCAGACTTCCCATAAAGCAGGGCAAGGAGGAGAAATAATGAACAGAAGAAAAATATACATTATTTTATCCGCAGTTATTTTGCTTTTGATTGTCGTGAGCTGTATTTTGTTCGCTTTTTCACGCACAAGCAAGGAATTTACGGTTTCTTTCTACTATAAAAACGCCGCAGGGAACAATCTCGACACGGAAGCGAGAATTATCTCCCGTACGGAGGACATAACAAACGCCGAACTTTTCGACACTGTTATTTCAGAGCTTGAAAGCGGCCCCAAAGTAAATCTTTCTCTTATAAATACCCTTGCCGACACGGAAATTTTAAGTGCAGACTTAGACGAGACCAAAAAAACCGCCTATGTGGAGCTTTCCGACGGCTTTTCGGAAAAGTCCTCCATTGACAGGCTTTTTATAAAGGGCTCCATAGTTTATACTCTTACGGCCTTAGGCTTTATAGACGAGGTTGTAATAACCTCAGGGGGTCAGGCTGTAACAGAAACCTCCCTTAACAGGAAAAATTTTATACTTAATCCGGATATAGCCTCGGAGAAAATAAACTATCAGTCCATAACACTTTACTTTGCCGACGGCTCAATGACATATTTACAGGGAGAACAGCGGCTTTTAGAGGTTAAGCAAAGCCTCGACACGGAATATCAGCTTGTGGAGCTTCTTTTAGGCGGCCCCGAAAGCTCAAGCCTTGTTTCCCCCATACCCTCGGGCACAAAGCTCATAAACACAACCACCGAAAACGGTATTTGTTATGTAAATCTTTCCTCGGCTTTCCTCAACAAAGCAAACGGCGGAATAAGCACCCTTCAGGTTTACTCTATAGTAAATTCACTGACAAGCTTAGACTCCGTAAGCTCCGTACAGCTCTATATAGAGGGGCAAAAGGTGACGGACGCCCTGACCGAGGTTGACATATCAACAGAGCTTGAACGAAACGAAGAGCTTATAAAGACTTCTTAGAAAAGCCTTAAGGAATCGCTGATTAATTAGCTCTTCGCATCTTCAACGCTGATTTTTCCGATTGCGGCGTCACTCGCTTTCAACGTAGGCTCCGGCTATGCCCTCAAGCGACTTCCTTGCACTCAAAAAAATCAGCGTCAAATCTGCTTCGGCGAATTAATCATCGCTTCCTTAAATTTTTAAAATACGGTTGAAATATTTCGGGCTTTGGTGTAAAATAAAATAAAGAGCCGAAAGTAACGGAATTTTATAAAATCGGTTCAAATAAGCTTTACTATACTATAATTAAACACAAAGGAGAAAGGTATGCAAAAGAAAATTTTTGGTTTATTGATTACTGTTATGCTGAGCTTCGGTGTAGGGGCGGTCTGTGCTTACGGGGCGGACGTTTCCCTTTACCCCACAACAGGCTCATTCAGCTTTGACTCCGAAACAGACATAGGAGAGACCTTTGAGGTTTCCTTTTACCTCCAAAACAGCTCTCAGTTCGATTCGGCGACATTTTACATTCTTTACGACCCTGAGGTTGTTATTTTTAAATCCGGCATAACCGTCGACAAGGACGAAGCCGTTACTTATCCTATTTCTGACGTAAATTCAGCTTATTTTATAAGTGCAACGGGTCTTGACAATGCTGCGGCTATTGTTAAAAAATCTACCCCCATTTATCAAAAACAGCCCGACGGAGTAAGCACGGCGGCAGAGCTGGGAGAAATGAAGCTTGCCGCTGTAACGGGCAGCTACGGCGGAAACGGCGGCCTTTACCAGATTACCGACAGCGGAATTCTCTTCTCGGCTGAGTTTGCCGTTGTAGGGGCAGGCAGCACGGAAATAGAGGTTGTGGGAACCTCCTCTATGTTTGCCTCAACAGACCACTCCATAGGCTCTCTTGATGTAAGCACCACTCCCTGCAGCATTTACGTTTCCGGCTCTTCAGCCACTACAACCGCTGCCTCTTCAGACTCGGACGAAACTACGGAAACAACCACAGCTTCTTCGTCCTCCTCTGATTCTTCCTCAGACTCAAGCAGCAGCTCCTCAGGTTCTTCGGGCTCATCCGGTTCATCGGGTTCTTCAAGCTCTGACAGTACAAGCTCCGACAGCTCAAGCTCCGGCGGCTCTGACAGTTCTTCAAGCTCCTCAGGCTCCGAAACGGAAATAAGCGAGGACGAATATGCTTTCCCCGATCTGGCCGATACCCCTTGGGCAGCGGCAGCGGTAAACCGCCTTGCATCTCTCAAAATCGTAAACGGCTATAATGACGGAAACTTCCTGCCTAAGAACAATGTTACAAGAGCGGATTTCATAATTATGCTCCTTAACACCCTCGGAATTTCAGGCACGGCGGAAAGTAACTTTACAGACGTAAGAGAGGACAAATATTACGCAAACTATATAGGCCTTGCAAAGGACCTTGACATAGCAAAGGGCTACAGTGACGGAACCTTCGCCCCTGAGGACTATATTACAAGACAGGATATGATGGTTCTGACGGCCAGAGCCTTTGAGGCCGTAACAGGCGAGGCTTTAAACAGCAGCGAAGATGTACTGGCGGATTTCGGCGACAGCGATTTAATTTCAGCCTATGCAAAGGAAAGCATAGCCGGAATGGTTGAAGCAGGCATAGTAAACGGCTCTGACGGAAACATCTCCCCCTTGTCAAACACAACAAGAGCGGAAACCGCGGTTATAATGTATAACGTTCTTCAATATATGGAAGAGGCTGAAACAGAAGAATAAAAAAAGAGTAAAAATAAAGAATAATAAAACAAACTCAGCAGGATTCGGCAGGCCGTTTCCGCTGAGTTTTTTATGCCCTTATTTTTTATTCTTTCTTAAGTCTCTCCGTAAGCTCCTCCGTGGGGGTAACATAGGCGGTTTTGTTTGTTGTGTAAATTACAAAACCGGGCTTTGCTCCGTTGGGCTTTTTTATAAACCTTTTGGGAGTATAGTCCACGGGAACAAGGCTTCCCTGTCTGGCCTTGCTGTAATAGGCGGCAAGACAGGCGGCCTCGGTTATTGTTCTGTGGGGAACCTCTTTCCCCTCCGTAAAAACAACGACGTGAGAGCCGGGAATCTGTTTGGTGTGGAACCAAATATCCGAATTTTTGGCTGTTTTCATAGTAAGCTCATCGTTTTGCGTGTTGTTTTTCCCGACGGCGATTAAAAATCCGTCGGAGGAAACAAACTGCATAGGCTGTGACTTTTTACCGTTTTTTTTGTTTTTCTCAAAGCCCTTGTGTTTCTTTATAAAGCCCTGGTCGAAAAGCTCCCGTCTTATTTCCTTTATATCCTGTTCGTTTGAACATTCCTCAAGGGCGTTTAAAACACTTTCGAGATAATAAAGCCCATCCTCGTTTTCCTTAATCTGTGTTTGAAGAGCCGCAAAGGTTCTCTTTTCCTTGTTGTATTTCTTAAAATATTTTTGGGCGTTTTCCTGAGGGGAAAGGTCAGGGTCAAGGGGTATTTTTATTTCACTTTGGTTTTCATCGTAAAAATTTATAACCTTAGCCTCCTTATCGCCGCTTCTTATGCTGTAGGCGTAGGAAATAAGAAGCTCCCCCCAAAGCCTGTGGGTTTCTCTGTTTTCTATACTCTTAAGGGTTCTTGTCTGTATGTCTTTCTTTTTTACACAGCGTTCTATATTGTTGTTTATAAGCTTTCTTAAATCGTGGGTTTTCTGACCCATTCTGAAAAGCATATCCCTCTTTGAATAAAAGGCCTCAAGCAGGGCGGAACAGCTCTCATATTCACTGTGTTTCATCGAAGAAAGAGCGGTCAGCTCTATAGGCGCAAATTCTTTGGGTCTGCCGTCCTTTTCAAAATATATAACAGGAGTAAATTTTCCGCCTTTTATATTTTCAAAAACAGCCTTAAAAGCCTTAAACAGGGCTTTTTTGTCCTCCTCCGTAAGCTCTTCCGTATTGAGAGAAGAGTTAAGCCCTGCCCTGTAACATATTTCCTCCGCCATAACGGGGCTTATGCCTGTGTATGACTTATATATAAACTGCTGTATTTTAACCGGGGGGCTTGCCTTTACAGCCGCATAGAAGCCCTCCTCCGTAAGCTCCAAAGGATTAAGCTTCCCCTGCGAGGGGGGATTTTCATATGCTTTCCCGGGCAGAACCTCTCTTACAGAACTTAACTCAAAATTTATATGCCTTGCGGCTTCGAGAATAACTCCCTCGTCATTTACAAGTATAAGGTTTGAATACCTGCCCATAATTTCAAGTATAAGCCTGTTTACAACAAAATCCCCCATTTCGTTTACGGCCTCTATCTCAAAAATAACCTGCCTTTCAAGACCGGGCTGATAAATTTTTGTTATCTTCCCTCCGCCGATTCTCTTTCTCAAAACCATACAGAAAAGAGGGGGCGTCTGAGGATTTTCAAATTTTCTCTCCGTAAGGCCGAAACGGGGCGCCGACGGGTTTGCGCTCAAAAAAAGCCTGTAGGCATTCCCGAAAGCCCTTATCTGTAAAACAATGTTGTCCCTTTCGGGCTGAAATATCTTGTCTATTTTACCGTTTATAATTTTATCCTTAAGCTCTCTTACAACAGCACTGACCGTAATTCCGTCAAAAGCCATTTTACTCGCCTCTTTCTTTATTAATTATAACCCTAATTATATCATATATAAAAAGGCTTTTCAAATAACTTTGCTTTAATTTGAAACTTATTTAGGACTTACCATAGTTTAATGGATAATTACGGAAGCTGTATTTTTATTTTAATCTGCACGGTGTAATATTTGTTTTGTACCTAAGAAAAAAACAGGAAGCGTCAAACTAAAGGTACGGCAAAAATTTACAAGGGGGCGGTTCATATGAAATAAGAAGCTTTTACCTAAATGAACGTAAATCATTATAAAATCAATATATATAAAGGAGCGACAGATATGAAAAGAAAAATTACAGCGCTTTTAACAGCGGCTGTTATGGCGGCGGGAAGCTTATCGGGAGTATACGCCGCAGAGCCCGGCAGAGCCTTAAACCCCGGCCGGCAAAATACGGCGGCGGAAATAACAGAGGAAGAACCTCCGGAGAAGCCCGAGGATGAGGCTTCGGAAGAGCTTTCCACAGAAAGACCCTCAGAGAAACCCTATGAGGAAAAGGATTATACAGAGGAAATGACAGAACCCGAAATTTCCGGGGAAGAAATTCCCGAAATTCCCTCTCCGGAATATGAAAAGGAAGGACAGGAGAAGCTTCCCTTTGAGGACATAAACGAAAATGCATGGTATTATGACGCCGTTTCGGAAATGTATTCACAGGGGCTTATACCCGACTCATCGGAAAAAAGCTTCCGCCCGGAGGAGAACATAACGGGAATCGAGCTTTTAAGCCTGCTTTACAGAGCGGACGAAAAAACAAACAATTCAAACGACACAAGGGAAAATGTTATTTCATGGGCAAAGAAAAACAACATTTTATCGGACAACGATGAGTGGAAGTTTGAGGCCGACAAGAGCCTGACAAGAGAACAGGTTATGGTTATTGTTTACAGATATATGCTTTACAAGGGCATAAACATACAGGGCGGAGACTTATCAGGCTTCTCAGACAGCGGAAAGGTTTCCTCCTACGCGGAAGCTGCCGCCGCAGGACTTGTATCTAAGGGCGTTATTTCAAGCTCATCGGGAACCTTAAGACCCGACGAAGCCTTAACAAGAGCGGAAGCTGCCGCCATAATCGTAATTGTCATAAACCTTTCAAAGTAAAGCCTTAACTCAAAACTCAAAAAGCCCCGTCTTAAAAGGACGGGGTCTTTCTTTTCGGTTTAAATTATTTTTCTTTAAGGAAACGATGATTAATTCGCCGAAGCAGATTTGCCGCAGATTTTTCCGAGTGTGAGGAAGGCATTTGAGGGCATAGCCGGAGCCTATGTTGAAAATGCGTGACGAAGCAATCGGAAAAATCGGTGGTGAAGCTGCGAAGAGCTAATTAATCAGCGGTTCCTTAAAAATCAACCCTCTATTCTACGCATGAGTGCGCCTTATAGCCCTCTTCCAAAGCCTCTTCCTTTGAAGAAAAATAAGCTCTGTTTTCCTCATTGGGCAGACTTCCGCAGGTCTCGGAATGAAAGACTTTACTGTTTATATTGCCTATATAGGTTTCTTTCGTTTCTTCGGCCTCTTCGGCTTCACCGTTTTCTTCTTCCCTTTCGGCTGTTTCCGTTAATGCTTCTTCGTTTTCTTCTTCGGTATATATCTCTGTATTTTCTCCGTCGGAGGTAATTATTATGTCTCCGCAGTCCATTGTTATATAGGTTTCTATACCCTCAAGACGGCTTAATGTAACCTCGGCAGGGTGGCCATAGGAGTTATCCTTGCCGCAGGATATAACGGCGTATTTCGGCTGAACCTCATCTAAAAATTCCCTTGTGGTTGAGTAGGCGCTGCCGTGGTGGCCAACCTTTAAAACCTCCGCCGACAGGTCAAAGCCCCTGTCTATCATATTATATTCCGACTGGCTCCCGGCGTCTCCCGTAAAAAGGAAAGTGTTTTCGCCGTAGGTCATTTTTATAACAAGAGAATATTCATTGCAGTCCCGGGTTTCGTTATCCGTAGGGTTTAAAATCTCAAAGCTTACTCCGTCAAGCTCAAACTCCGAGGGAACATCGGGGTAAACCGTTGTCACACCGTTTTCCTCAAGAGCCTCAAGCATAGCCGTATAGGTTTTGCTTGTATAGCTGTCCTCTGTATCCGGCAGGTAAAAGGTTCCTATATCGTAATTTTCCATGACGTAGTCCATTTCGGCTATGTGGTCATAGTGGGGATGGGTGGCAACGGCAATGTCTATGCTGTCGGAGCCCATAGCGGAAAGGGCTTCTCTTACGGGATATTCCTCCGCCCCGAGCTCCGCCCCTGCGTCTATAAGCATATGACTGCCTGAGGGAGTTGTTATCAATATACTGTCCGCCTGACCTACGTCTATATATTTTACGCTTAAAAGCCCCTCTGTCTGAATGTCTTGAAAATCCCGGTTATTTTGAACACCACGGGAATTTTCGGCGTTTTCCGAATAAGATGAGCTTCTGCGGGGAGCCGCCTCAAGCTGACAGCCTGAGAGAATTACCCCTGAAACAATCAGAGCAAAAATTCTTTTTTTGTTCATATATTACTCCTCTTCGGGAAGATTTTCGTGTTCGCTTATATCGTTTACGGGCTTTTCAAGACCTTCTATGACAATACCGTTTTTCTCCGCATAGTCCCACAGTGCGGCGTGGAGAGCTTCCTCCGCCAAACAGGAGCAGTGAACTTTAATAGGCGGAAGTCCGTCCAGAGCCTCCATAACAGCCTTGTTTGTAATTTTAAGAGCCTCCTGTATGGTCTTTCCCTTTATAAGCTCCGTAGCCATAGAGCTTGTGGCCACAGCCGCACCGCAGCCGAAGGTCTTAAATTTGGCGTCAAGAACGATTCCGTCCTCTATTTTGAGGAAAATTCTCATAATATCGCCGCATTTTGCGTTGCCCACCGTGCCTACGCCGCTGGCGTCCTCAATTTCACCTACGTTTCTGGGATTCATAAAATGATCCATAACCTTTTCACTGTACATCATAATATATCAACCTCTTTTTCTTTTTTATTATAGTTTATTTTTCTTTGTTTTCCGACTTTATAAATTCAGCATACAAGGGGGACATCTGTCTCAGCCTTTCTATAATGGGCGGAATTTTCTTTATAACGTAGTCCGCCTCTTCCTCCGTGTTAAAACGGCCTATTGTAAGCCTTAAGGAGCCGTGAGCCTTTTCGTGGGGCAGACCTATGGCAAGGAGAACGTGAGAGGGGTCAAGGGAGCCGGACGTGCAGGCGCTTCCGCTGGAGCCGCAGATTCCGTTCATATCCAAAAGAAGAAGTATAGACTCTCCCTCTATAAATTCAAAGGATATATTTATATTTCCCGGCAGTCTGTTTTCTCTTGAGCCGTTAAGCCAACAATGATCCACCTTTGAGGTAATTGCGTCTATAATTTTATCCCTTATTTTCCGCTGTCTTTCCGCTTCCTCGGTCATATGGGAGACTGCGTCCTCCATAGCCTTTCCTATGCCTACTATACCGGGGACGTTTTCCGTTGTGGCTCTTCTGCCTCTTTCCTGCTGACCGCCGTGAATCAGGTTTTTAATCTTTATGCCCTTTCTTATATACAGGGCGCCTGCTCCCTTGGGGGCGTATATTTTGTGGCCCGACATAGACATAAGGTCTATATTCAAGGCCTTAACGTCAATGGGAATGTGGCCTGCGGCCTGAACGGCGTCAGTGTGGAAGATTATGCCGTTTTCTTTTGCAATTTTGCCTATTTCTCCTATGGGCTGGATTGTGCCTATTTCATTGTTGGCAAACATTATGGTAATGAGAATTGTGTCGGGGCGTATAGCCGCCTTTAAGTCCTCAAGGCTTACAAAACCTTCTTTGTTTACGGGCAGGTAGGTCACCTCATAGCCCTTTGACTCAAGGTATTCACAGGTATGCAGAACGGCGTGGTGTTCTATGGCGCTTGTTATAATGTGTTTGCCCTTTCCCGAATAGGCCTCGGCTATGCCCTTTATGGCCCAGTTGTCGGCTTCGGAACCGCCGGAGGTAAAGTAAATTTCCTTAGGGTCTGCGTTAAAGGCCGCTGCAACCCTGCCTCTTGCCTTTTCAACAACCTCCTTGCACTTTTGGGCAGGGGTGCATATGCTTGAGGGGTTAAAGTAGTTTTCCGTAAAATATTCGGAGATTTCCTCCATAACCTCAGGGCTTACTCTCGTAGTAGCCGCATTGTCAAAATAATATATCTTGTCCATTTATAAGACTCCTTTACAGTTAAATTTTTTATGGAAACGATGATTAATTCGCCGAAGCAGATTTGCCGCAGATTTTTTCGAGTGTGAGGAAGGCATTTGAGGGCGCAGCCGGAGCCTACGTTAAAAATGCGTGACGAAGCAATCGGGAAAATCGGCGGTGAAGATGCGAAGAGCTGATTAATCGGCGGTTCCTTATACCTTATATATTTTATTAATTTTCTTATTCTTCTGACACAAGGTCTTTAAGGGTTATTGAACCTGCCGTTTCTCTCAGGCTTGTACTCAGCTTCTGCCATACACCTTTAGCCGTACAGCCGTCACAGCCCACGCTTCCGCAGGCCCCCTCATCGCCGCACTCAACTAAGCTTAAAGGTCCCTCCAAGGCCTCTAAAAGCTGACAGACTGTTATTTCCTCCGCCGCCATATTGAGCATATAGCCGCCGCCTGCTCCCCGAACGCTTTTAACATAGCCGCCTCTTTTAAGAGAAGCTATAAGCTGTTCCAGATAATTTTCGGATATACCGTTTCTTTCCGCTATGGCATTCAGAGAAACGGCCCCCTTATTTTCATTTAAAGCAATATCAATCATAGCCTTAAGGCCGTATCTCGCCCTTGTCGATATTTTCAAAATACCACCTCTTACTTTTAATTTCTGTCCGTCCGCAATAGGTTCAGCATAACAAGCCGTCCGCAGCAGTTCAGCCAATCACTCGCACATCTGCTGTTGCCCGGCAATAGTAGATGTGCGAGTGATTGGCGTTCCGCTCGTGGCTTTTTCAGCATGCACATATGGCGATAAAAATTTAATATTTTGATGGGGTAAAAAACACCGGGGGACAGTTGGTGCAAAAACCCAAATTTTTTATTGGTTTTTAATATAATAAAAAA
>JAJQFB010000026.1:47936-57062 GCA_021201395.1 Clostridiales bacterium
CCCCCTTATTTCTTTGTGGTGGTTTTTTGTGGGGTTCGGGGTTTTTATTTAACAAAACCAATATCTCAAAAAAAAATATAAATTTTTTATCCAAAAAACCCCCACGGCTGAACTGTTGCTGCAAAACCCTACTTTTTTACTCGGTATTAAATATAATATACCTTTAAGGGCTTAATGTCAAGGGAAAAACACCTTTTTTGCGGTTAGCATAGGCTAATTTTTTTCATAAAGTAAATATTCAGTCAAATTTTTCTGCCTGAAAAATTAAAACTGTTGACAATACCTGTAAAAAATCTTATAATTCTATAGTAGATTAAAATTATTTGTTTGAAATTCCGACGGAGGTTTAACAGAAATGGAATATATGGGCGTAAATGAATTAAGAGAAAAATTTTTGAGTTTTTTTGAATCAAAGGAACATCTCAGGCTTGCAAGTGCCTCTCTGGTTCCCCATAACGATAAATCCCTGCTTCTTATAAATTCGGGTATGGCTCCCTTAAAGCCCTATTTTACGGGTCAGCAGATTCCCCCTAAAAAAAGGGTTACAACCTGTCAGAAGTGTATAAGAACGGGAGATATTGACAACGTAGGTAAAACAGCCCGTCATGGCACTTTTTTTGAGATGTTGGGGAATTTCTCTTTCGGTGACTACTTTAAGGAGGACGCTATACCCTGGGCATGGGAATTTTTCACCGAGGTTTTAAAGCTTCCCGAGGAAAAGCTCTATGTTTCGATTTTTCAGGACGACGATGAGGCCTTTGAAATATGGAATAAAAAGGTGGGCATACCCGAAAACAAGATTTTCAGAATGGGTCGTGACGACAACTTCTGGGAACACGGCGTAGGCCCCTGCGGCCCCTGCTCCGAGATTTACTATGACAAGGGGGAGGAATACGGCTGCGGAAAGCCGGGCTGTACCGTAGGCTGCGACTGCGACAGATATATGGAAATTTGGAACCTTGTTTTCACACAGTTCGACAAGCAGGAGGACGGCTCCTATCCCCGTCTTGAAAACCCCAACATAGACACGGGTATGGGACTTGAAAGAATAGCCACGGTTATGCAGAACGTTGAATCCATATTCGATGTAGACACTGTAAAGGCCATAAGAGACGCCGTATGTGAAATAGCCGGCAAGAAATATCACGAAAACCATGATGACGATGTTTCCATAAGAGTTATAACAGACCACGTCCGCTCTATGACCTTTATGACAGTCGACGGCGTTCTCCCCTCAAACAACGGCAGGGGCTATGTCTTAAGACGTCTTTTAAGACGTGCCGCCCGTCACGGAAAGCTTTTGGGCATAGACAGAACTTTCCTTGCAGAGCTTTCTCGGGTTGTTATAGACAATTCGGGAGAGGCCTACCCGGAGCTTAAAGAAAAACAGGCCACCATTCAGAAGATAATTTCCACAGAGGAGGAAAACTTCTATAAAACCCTTGACAAGGGTCTTGAAAAGCTTAATGAATTTATGAGCTCTATTCAGAAAGACTCTCCCGTGCTGGACGGAAAATATATATTTAAGCTCTACGACACCTACGGCTTCCCTACAGACCTGACAGAGGATATTCTGGCGGAACACGGCTTTAAGGCCGACCTTGAGGGCTTTATTGCCGAGATGGACATACAGAAAAAGAAAGCCAGAGAGGCAAGGGAAACCGACACCTATATGGGTGCAGAGGAAACTGTTTTCAATCAGCTTGACCCTGCTCTTTCAACTGAATTTACGGGCTATACAAGCCTTGTTTCCGATGACAGCCTTGTAACCGCCCTCGTTTCGGAGGACGAAATAGCCGAAGAGGCCTCCGCCGGGGCAAACGTTACTCTTATACTCGACAAAACACCTTTCTACGCTGAAATGGGCGGACAGGTAGGCGACAGGGGAATTATTACAACAGACAAGGCTGTTGTTGAAATTCACGACACCACAAAATTCGGCGGCAACAAATTCCTCCACACAGGCGTTGTAAAAAGCGGCACAATTAAAGCAGGGGACAGGGTTAAGGCTCAGGTTGACGGCGAAAGAAGAGCCGCCATAGCCAGAAACCACACCACCACCCACATACTCCAAAAGGCGCTGAGAGAGGTTTTAGGCGACCACGTTGAACAGGCAGGCTCCTATGTAAGCGATGAAAGACTTCGTTTTGACTTTACTCACTTCGAGGCCATTTCCCACAAGGACCTGAAACGTGTAGAGGAAATTGTAAACAGCAAGATACTCTCCGATTTGCCCGTTACCTGTAAAGAAATGGATATAGAAGAAGCTAAGAAGTTGGGGGCCATGGCTCTTTTCGGTGAAAAATACGGCAAAACCGTAAGAGTTGTTTCAGTAGGGGACTATTCCGTAGAGTTTTGCGGCGGAACCCATCTCAAAAATTCAGCGGCGGCAGGTGCCTTTAAAATTCTTTCCGAAAGCGGAATCGCCGCCGGCGTAAGGCGTATAGAGGCTCTTACGGGCTATAACACTCTTGCCTTTTACAGCAAAAGGGATCAGCTTCAGGAAACTATCAGCGGAATGATAAAAACAAACATTTCAAATATGTCTGCAAGAATATCCGATATTTTAGACGAAAGCAAGCAGCTTAAAAAGGAAGTGGACGAGCTTAAGACAAAGCTTTCAAGCGGAAAGGTTTCCGACATTGAAAACGCAAAGGAAGTTATAAACGGCATAAGCCTTATCTGCGGAAAGCTTGAAAACGCCGATATGAACGGCTTAAGAACCACAAGCGACAAACTTAAGGACAAAAACCCCGACTCCGTTATAATTTTAGGCGGAACGGCAGGGGGCAAGGTAAGCTTTGTAGTTTCCTGCGGCGAAAAGGCCGTTAAAGCCGGAGTTAAAGCCGGAGACATCGTCAAAACCGCGGCGGTAATCTGCGGCGGAGGAGGCGGAGGCCGTCCCAATATGGCTCAGGCAGGAGGAAAAGACCCCTCAAAAACAGACGAAGCCTTAAAAGCAGCAAAAAACAAAGTAAAAGAAATTTTGTCATAAAAAACACATAATAAAAAAGGGCTGTGAAAAACAAATTTTAATTTTCACAGCCTCTTTTTAGTGTGCAAAACAAATATCTTTCTTATTAAGGAAACGATGATTAATTCGCCAAACAATCACACCCTGCGGCAGTCAAAAGCTTTAAGCCACGGCAATGTATTCAACATTATCCTTTAAGCTTCCCGAATAATTTTCGGCATCGGTTTTGGCCTTTTCGGCGTCTGTAAGATATGAAACAGCCGAGGCTCCGTCAGCGTAATAGAAATAATCGGGATTTGTGTCAAAGTTGTTTATATAGCCGCCCTCGGAAAGCTTTTCCGAAAGGTGTTGGTTTGTTTCACCGTCCACGGCTGCTATGTCAAGGGTTTCGTTTCTGTCTGAAACCATATTTATAAAGCCGTCCGATTCTATATCAGTTGTTATAATGTCGTTATAGGACTTTACAATACCGTTGCCCTTAGAGCCTGACTTTGACTCAAAGACAGTGTTGTTGTCCTCATAGTAATTGCCCTCTGAGAAAACAAAGGCGGAGGCTCTTGCGCTTATGGATGTTTCCGTTGTTCCCTTTACATAGTTGTTGTAGGTGTGAACATTAACATATCTTGCAAGGGGAAGTCTGGCACGGCAGCCGTTATAGAAATTGTGGTGATAGGTGTAGTTGTACTGCTTTGTACTGTCGCCGTTTCCGCTTAAGGATGTTTTGTGTGTACCGTTATAGGTGCAGTAGGAAATTGTAACATTTTCGCAGACATTTACGTCGGAGGAGCCGTCGCCGTCCCCCTTGTCCTGTTCGTCCGTTAAGTCGCAGAGATTTTTGCCCATGTTAAAGGTGCAGCGGTGGAACCAAACCCTGTTTGCGTTCTGAGCCGTACAGCCGTCCTCCTGATAATTTGTAAATGTTATGTTTTTAACCTCTATGCTGCTGCAATATCTGAACAAAACGCCCCAGTTTACAAATTCGGCGTCTGTGCCTACCCCCTCAAGGGTTATGTTTGAAAAGCCCGTATAGCCCAAAACCTTGTTGGACTTTATATCAAGCATAGAAATATATGTATCCGTGTCATTGGCATCCTCAACCTTGTCAAACTGCCACGTTGATTCTGCGTTTACCGTATATTTGTTTACGTCCTCGGACAGTATGTAAAATCTGTTGTAAAGGCCTTTAATAGGCTCTCCCTCGTCACAGTTTTCGGTTATTGTCTTTGTCTCGGGATCCAAAACCCATACGGAGGAGTCTATTTTGCCTATAAACCTGACAATAAGGGGCTTATGTAGGAATTTTGCATTTGACAGTATAACCCCGATTCCTCTGTAGCCGCTGTATTCTATTGTGTTTTTGTTTTCGTTTGTAACGTATATAATGTCGGCACCCTCTTTGGGGGTTCCGTCGTCCTTATAGGCTCCCACGCCGTCATAGGAGGCATCATCTGCTCTGCTTTCTGTGGGTCTGTTAAAATGGGCATAGCCTGACCTATCCTCCGCAAGGACAGTCACCCTTGTTTCAAGGGTTTTCCTGTTTGAAGCAACAACTTTTATGTCATATTTCCCTGCCCCGAGACCGGGAATATCCACCCTCGCCGTTTCGGGGTCAATCTGCCTTATAAGGGCGGTGTCGTCTCCGGAAATAAGAGTATATTCTTCATCATCAACTGATTTATAGGAAACCTCCGCATAAGCCGCCGCAGAATCCTCCCATACTGCATAGGCGGTTTCATACCAGCCACCCTCTGTCAAAAAGCCGCTTTCATAGGCATAAACCGCTGTACTGCCTGTTATGCCCGAAAGAGTAATCACAAGCACAGCGGCAGCCGCCGTAATTTTCCTTAACATCTTCATAAACACCCCTCCTGTAATACTGTAGTCAGTAAATAAATTAATCCTGTGAAACACCCGTGTATACGTTTACAAGCTCATCTCCGGCAATTTCCCTTATGGACTCATAAACGGGCTCTGAGGCCTCTATCATTTCCTGCCTTAATTCTTCGGAAACGGGAACAATCTCCGCTCCTCCGTCTACTATAGCCTGAATTTTGCTCTCTATTCTCTCGTCTGACTGCTCTCTTGAATATACAAGGGCAATCTCCGCCGCCTCGTCTATAACCGCCTGTTGGTCGGGTTCGAGAGAATTGTAGAAATCCTCGCTGACTATAAGGGTTATAAGATGGGGCAGATGGTTGGTTTCTATAACATAGTCCTGCTGTTCATAGAATTTTGAGGAAACAATAACCTCATAGGGGTTTTCCTGTGCGTCTATGGTTCCCTGCTGGAGGCCTATATAAACCTCGCTGAAAGTCATGGGGGTGGGGTTGGCGTTAATTGCTTTCCAAAAGGCAAGATGGAAAGAATTTTCCATTGTTCTTATCTTTTGACCCTTAAAGTCCTCAAGGGTTTCTATTTTCTTGTTTGTACTCATAACTCTGAAGCCCTGGTCTGAAATGCCCAAAAGCTTAAGGCCCGCTTCTTCATAGAGAGGGTCTATTTTTTCCCTGAAATCAGGGTTGTCAACGGTTTCCCTCGTTTCCTCTATGGTTGAGAAAACACAGGGCAGGTCGAAAACGCAAAGCTCAGGAATAAAGCTTACTTGAGGCGCCGTGTTCTGAACAACAAAGGGAATACTTCCGTCCTGGGCACACTCTATAAGCTCTCTGTCGCCCCCTAAGGTTGAGTTGGGGTAAACCTGTATTTTCATACTTCCGCCTGAAAGCTCGTAAACCTCATCGGCAAATTTCTCAGCATAAAGCCGTGTTACGGTGTCCTCTGGGGAGCTTGTTCCCAAAGGCCAGGCATACCTCTGAACTCCGCCATCGCTTCCGCCGCAGCCCGTTAAGGCTGCTGCAAAAAATACGGCTGATAATATAAAGCTCAAAAATCTTTTCATACTCAAAATCCCCCTCTTACTGTATCAGAATAAGGCTCACAGCCGGAACATAGGTTATAATCAAAAGGGCTATAAGGAAAAAGCCTATCATAGGTATAGCCTTCTTTGAAATTGTCATAACGGGAATCTTTGAGAGGGAGCTTGCCACAAAAAGATTTACCCCTATAGGCGGAGTAACAAAGCCTATAGCCAAATTAACAACCATTATAACACCGAAGTGAATAGGGTCTACCCCTATATTCGTTACCAAAGGCAGAAGTATGGGAGTAAGTATAAGTATGGCCGGGGTGGTGTCCATAACCATTCCTACGAGGAGGAGGAAAATATTAATGGCTATAAGAATAACAACCTTGCTTGAGAAGGTGGCCAAAATCCAGTCGCTTATAACCTGAGACACCTGCATAAGGGTAAGCATCCTTGAAAAGGCCATAGAAGCCGCAAGTATAAACAATATTGGGGTATAGGTCTTGAGAGAATCAAGGAAAACACCCAAAATTTCAGAGGGCTTAAGCGTTTTGTATATTAAAATGCTTACCAAAAGGGCATAGAAAACGGAAACAACCACCGCTTCCGTAGGGGAGGCCGCTCCCGAATATATACAGCCCAAAATTATAACTGGGGTCAGTACGGCGAAAAAGCTCTCTTTAAAAACTTTCCAAAAGCCCTTGTCCCGAAGCCCTTTAACAACGCTGTTTATTTTCTCCTTGTCCTCGCCGTTTTTCTTGCAGTAGTAAAAGGCATAGATCATAAGAAGAACGCTTATAAGAATACCGGGTATAATTCCGGCTATGAAAAGCTGACTTACGCTTTCTTCCGAAGCCGTTCCGTACATAATAAAGGGAATGCTGGGAGGGATAATAACCCCGAGCCCTCCGGCAACGGCCACAACAGCCGTAGAGAAGCCCTTGTCATAGCCAAGTCCCGTCAAAATAGGTATTGTCATTGACCCTACCGCCGCAACCGTAGCAGGGCCTGAACCTGAAATAGCCCCGAAAAACAGACAGGTAACAATAACCGCACAGGGAAGCCCTGCCGTTAAGCCGCCTAAAAAATATGAAAATACGTCAAAGAGCTTTTTGGAAATACCGCCCTTTGCCATAATCGTTCCCGAAAGTACAAACATAGGCACGGCCAAAAGAGGGAAGCTGTCTATGCCGCCAAGCATAGAACGCATAACATAGGTTCCCCCTGCCGTAAAGGAGGGGTCGAAAGCCCCCGGCAGAACAGTGACTATAACCAAGGATATGCCTATGGGAATAGAAATAACGATACATAACAAAAATATTACAAATACAGATAACGCCGACATATTTAAGCCTCCTTCCCTTCACTGCTCTTTACCGTAAGCTTCTTTATTTCATTATAAAATCTCTGTAAAAACCTGAATATTACAAGTATGAAGCCCACAAGGGGGGAAACCTGAATATAATACATAGGTATGCCGCAGGCCGGGCTTAGCTGGCCGCTGGCTACAGCCTGTGTCAAATATGTATAGGCAAAGGGCAGAAGATAGATGAAAAGTATAACGCAGACAACGTCTCCCACTGCCTTTATAATGTACTCAGCCTTAGGCGGCAGCATTGTCGTAAACTGATCCACCCTTATATTAATCTTTTTCTTAGTACAATAGGACAGGCTCAAAAAAGCCGACCATATAAACAAATAACGTGTAATCTCCTCAGACCATGAGAGGGAATTGCTCAAAATATAGCGTGAAAAAACCTGTATGCCCATAATAATGGTCATAGCAATCAGCATAACGCAGAGCAGAGCCTCCTCCAGATGATCGTCAAGCCACCTTAAAACTTTCACAAAAACACCTCCGTTAATATTTAAAAACCTATTAAAACCTATTTAAAAGCCCAAAACCTGTTTAATATAGCCTATGGGCATATCCTTATCCGTCCACAGCTTAAAGGCCGCGGCTCCCTGGAAAATCATCATTCCCGTGCCGTTTATATAACGACAGCCCGCCTCTTCGGCAAGCTCCAACATTCTCGTCTTTGCCGGGGAATAAATTATATCCACAACAAGCAGGTCTTTGGGGAAGAAATCGCTTGAGGGTGTAAAGGTCATACCCTCCATAGGCTTCATACCCACTCCCGTTGCGTTTGCAAACATAAAGCCGGAAGCTATCTCACGCTTTAGGGTTTCCCTGTCCTCAAGGTGATAAAGAACGGCCTTGCAGTCTGTATTTTCGTTTATCTTTTTTACCGTCTTTTCGCCGTTAGCCCAAAATTCGTCCTGTATGTTGAATATGGAAATTTCCTTTGCTCCGTCAAGAGCCGCCTGAATAGCTATGGCCGTTCCCGCACCGCCTGCTCCGGCTAAGGTAAACTTCTTCCCCTTTATATCAATGCCCTTATCCTTAAGCATAGACACAAAACCTATTCCGTCTGTGTTGTGACCCTCTAAACGGCCGTTTTTGTTTACGATGGTGTTGCAGGCCCCTATAAGCCTTGCCGCAGGGGAAAGCACGTCCAAATACCTGCAAACTGCGCTTTTATTGGGCATAGAAAGATTACAGCCCACAAGCTTAAGTGTTCTTATAGCCTTTACGGCTTCCTCGATTTCGTTAAGCCCTACCTCAAAACACACATAAACCATATCAAGCCCAAGCTTTTCAAAGGCGGAATTGTGCATAAGGGGGGAGTTGGAGTGTCTCGAAGGCATAGCCATCAGCCCCAACAATTTTGTATGTCCCGTTACTCTTTGTGACATTTTGACACCTCTCTGAAATAATTTATAATTTTCAACTGCAAATTATAATTATTATATCACATATTTATAGGTTTGTCAGTCTTTTTTCAATTTTGTTGTTCAAAATTTCCAAAAAAAGCATAAAAAAGGGCTCTGCATAATCATTTTTGCAAAGTCCTTAAAACAGTATTGATTTTTATCGGTATAAGATGATTTCGCTTGAATAAAATTCCCTCATATTCAACTATGGCTATATACAGAAAAGCCATATCGGAACATCATTATTTCTAATATCTTAAACCAAATATTCCAACAAATTATTTTCAAAAAAATCAAGCATATCCCCCACATCGTCTGTGCTGTGCCACATATAATAATTTTTTGTATACTCTTGAAACCGGTAAGCAATTTCTCTGTTTCGGCGAGGATCTCTTGTTATGTCTCCTACAAACACAATCCAAAAAGGAAGTATTTCCTCTGACAATCCCCCTGTTTTCCTTATAATCTCCATTCCGCCGCACACGCCGGCACAAATAGTGATGAAAGTGCTGCT
>JAJQFB010000023.1 GCA_021201395.1 Clostridiales bacterium
TTGATTTAGAGAACGTCCCGAATGGTGTGTAGTAGGCGGACCGTTCTCTTTTTTTGAAATTTTTTTAATATTCGTAAATTTCCCTTGATTTAAAAAACTATATAAATTTTTTTGTTAAAAATATGAAAATGGGGTTGCAATTTGGTTTTAAGTGTGGTAAAATTCTTTGTGTGAAAAACAGTTGTTTGTCAAGGGTGAACAGGATATGGAAGATACTTCGAAATATTTAATAATTGATAAAGGTGTTTTGCCTGAGGTTTTTTTAAAGGTTATAGACGCCAAAAGGCTTGTTGCCACTGAGGGGCTTTCCGTTTCCGATGCCGCAGCGGCTGTGGGCATAAGCCGCTCCGCATTTTACAAATACAGGGACAATGTTTTTCTCTTAGGGGAAAACAGACGGGGCAGCACGGTTATCGTCGCTTTGGATTTAGACCACCGCCCCGGTCTTTTATCAAATGTTTTAAACACCATAGCCGACTTCGGGGCAAACATACTTACCATAAATCAGACAATACCCATAAACGGTGTTGCAAATGTAACTATAAGCGCGGAATTAAACTCGCCTACGCAGGACGCAGACGGGCTTATTCAAAAATTAAAAGGCATCAGGGGCGTTTTAGCCCTTAAAATAATAGCCAGGGAGTGAATTATAATTATGGCAAAAATAGCAATTATGGGATACGGAACCGTAGGCTCCGGTGTTTACGAGGTTATAAAGGTTAATCAAAAGATTGTAAACACAAAAGCGAAGGAAGAAATCGAAATTAAATATGTTTTAGATCTTCGGGATTTTCCGGGGGATCCGGTGGAAGAGGTTCTTACCCATGATTTTAACGATATTTTAAACGATGATGAGGTAAGCGTTGTTGTAGAGGTTATGGGCGGAGTTAAGCCGGCCTATGACTTTACGAAAGCTCTGCTTTTAAAGGGAAAAAGCGTCTGCACCTCAAACAAGGAGCTTGTAGCGGCCCACGGAGCAGAGCTTATAAAAATTGCCGAGGAAAAGAATATAAACTATCTCTTTGAAGCCAGCGTAGGGGGAGGAATCCCTGTTTTAAGACCTCTTATTTCATCCATAACAGCCGATAGAATCCAAGAAATAAAGGGAATTTTAAACGGTACGACAAATTATATGCTTACGAAAATGTCAAAAGAGGGGCTTGAGTATGACGATGTTTTAAAGGACGCTCAGGCTAAAGGCTACGCCGAGAGAAACCCGGCAGCGGACGTTGAGGGTTATGACGCCTGCCGAAAGATTTCAATTCTTATGTCCCTTGCCTTAGAGGCTCAGGTTGACTACAGAGATGTTATGACAGAGGGAATTACGAATATATCGAAAACAGACATTGACTATGCCAAGGCTATGGGAAAGGCTGTTAAGCTTCTGGGCGTAGGAAAGACAACAGGGGAGGGGAGTTGGGCCTTTGTTGCCCCCTTTATGATAGGGGAGGACAGCCCCCTTTATATGGTAAATGATGTATTTAACGGAATTTGTATAACGGGCAATATGCTGGGGCAGGTTATGTTCTACGGCAGGGGCGCCGGAAAGGAGGCTACGGCGGCGGCTGTTGTTTCCGACGTTGTAGACGCCATAAAGCACAAAAATACCCACGTTATTATAAACTGGGCGGAACAAAAGCAGGAGCTTATGCCTATGGACAGCTTCAAAACAAGCAAGTTTGTAAGAATCGAGTCATATGATAAGGAAAAGGCCAAGAAGGCTGTTGCGGATATTTTCGGAGATGTTGAATTTACAGAGCTTCCCGGTCTTGAGGACGAATTCGGCTTTGTCGCTCCCGAGGCGGCGGAAAGTGAAACGGATAAGCTTTTAAGCAGTCTTTTAAGCCGTGACGGCATAGAAAATATATTGGGAACAGTCAGAACAGAGTAATAGAGGAGCAGAGGATTATGTTAATTGTTATGAAATTCGGCGGGACATCTGTTGCAAACGCCGAAAGGATAATGAATGTTGCGTCAAGAATAAAAAGGTCTTATAACAGCGGAAACAGGATTGCCGTTGTGCTTTCCGCCCAGGGGGACACCACCGACGATTTGATAGATAAGGCTCACGAGATTAATCGAAATCCCTCAAAGAGAGAGATGGATATGCTTTTGGCAACAGGCGAACAGCGGTCTGTAGCTCTTATGTGTATGGCTCTTGAGAAGCTGAAAGTCCCTTGTATTTCAATGAACGCAAGCCAGTGCCATATATATGCAACCTGCGACTATTCAAACGCCAGAATTAAAGACATAAACATCCGCAGGGTTGAAAATGAGCTTGACGCAGGAAAGGTGGTTATTGTAACCGGTTTTCAGGGTGTAAATAACAGAGGCGACGTTGTAACCTTAGGCAGGGGAGGCTCCGACACCTCAGCAGTAGCCCTTGCGGCTAAGCTTCACGCAGATCTCTGCGAAATATACACAGACGTAGACGGAGTTTACACAGGGGACCCGAGAATAATTTCACACGCCAAAAAGCTTAAGGAAATTTCCTATGACGAAATGCTTGAATTTGCAAGCTTGGGGGCGCAGGTTCTTCATAACCGCTCTGTTGAGCTTGCCAAAAAATACGGCGTTAATCTTGTTGTAAGATCCAGTCTTTCGGAAGCGGAAGGAACCATTGTTAAGGAGGAAACCAAAGTGGAAAGTATGTTAATCAGCGGCGTTGCCGTAGATAAAAATATATCGAGAATATCGATAATCGGTCTTGAAGATAAGCCCGGCACGGCTTATAAGCTGTTTTCGGAAATGGCAAAGAAAAATGTCAGTGTAGATATTATTTTGCAGTCTATAGGCCGTGACGGCAGAAAGGATATTTCCTTTACTGTTGCACGCTCCGACTTTCAGGCCGCTATGGACGCCATCGACAATATAAGGGGCAAAATAGGCTGTCAGAAGGTTGACCACAAGGAAAACGTAGCGAAAGTTTCGATTGTAGGGGCAGGTATGGCCACAAACGCCGGAGTTGCAGCTTTGTTCTTCGAGGCTACCTACAGTGCAGGGGTAAACGTAAATATGATTTCAACCTCTGAAATAAAAATTTCAATTCTTGTAGACGAAAAGGACGCTGACTATGCCGCAAACGCAATCCACGACAAATTTATGGTTCAGTCGGCCGTGATGAGACAATAGTTTTAAATTATGTATGAAAAAGGGCGGTTTACCCGTTAACTATTCGCAAAACGTAACTTTTGCGAATAGTTAAGCTTTATATAAAGGCCGCAGACTGTAAATCTTTAATTTTAAGCCTGCGGCGTAATAATATCTCTGTTTTTCTGTTTAGTTTAGTCCATTTTATTTATCGTAGCACTTGAAAATTCCGTCTGTAAAAGCTTTTTCAAATTTAGGTGTTATTAAGCTTACTATGGGAACCAGAATAAGTCCGCCGACCATAGCTATTGTTCCGGCGTTTATAGGAGAAGCTATAAACTTAAGATAAATATTTGATACCGTAAGACCGACGCCGTATATGAAGCAGACCCAAACGGAAAGCTTCGTTACGCCCTTCCAGTAAAGTCCGTACATAAACGGTGCAAGGAAAGCCCCTGCCAAAGCGCCCCAGGATATACCCATAAGCTGAGCTATAAACGTGGGAGGATCAAGAGCGATTACAACGGAGATGACAATAAAGAATACTATAAGTAATCTCATAATCAAAACCTGCTTCTTTTCGTTCATATCCTTTATTATAGAGTCCTTAAGGAAGTCGATTGTAAGCGTGGAGCTTGATGTCAAAACAAGAGATGAAAGAGTTGACATAGAAGCCGAAAGAACAAGCATAATTACAACGGCTATAAGAACATCGGGCAAAGCCGTTTCCAAAAAATGGGGAACGATAGCGTCATAGGCTACGGAGCCGTCAGCCGAATAAATAGCCGATGAATCGAAAAGCCTGCCGAAACCACCTAAGAAATAACAGCCGCCGGAAACTATAACAGCAAAAAGAGTTGAAATGATTGTTCCGGTTTTAACTGCCTGTTCGTCTTTAATTGCGTAAAATTTATGCACCATCTGAGGAAGTCCCTAAGTACCTAAAGACGTAAGAACTACAACACCGAAAAGACCTAAGGGGTCGGGGCCGAAAATCGAAGCAAAAGCCCCCTCTCCGGCTTCGCTTGGAACCGCCGCCATTTGGGCTACAGCCGCCGTAAGGCCGCCTCTGCTTTGGAGAACGGCTATAATTACGAGGACAATGCCTACAAGCATAATACATCCCTGTATAAAGTCATTTATAGCCGTAGCCATATAACCGCCTACGATTACATATATTGCCGTCAGAACCGCCATAGCGATTACGCAGTATGTATAGGGAATACCGAAGGCCATTTCAAAGAGATTTGAAAGACCGTTGTAAACGGAAGCCGTATAAGGAATAAGGAAAATAAAAACTATAGCCGAAGCTGCGATTTTAAGAGCCTTGCTGTCATATCTTTTTTCAAAATATGAGGGCATTGTAACAACGTCCAAATGATGGGTCATTACTCTCGTTCTCCTTGCAAGAACAAGCCATGCAAGCAAGCTTCCTATTACGGCGTTGCCTATGCCTATCCACGTAGACGAAATACCGTATTTCCAACCGAACTGACCGGCATAGCCTACAAACACAACCGCCGAGAAATAAGAGGTTCCATAGGCAAAAGCCGTAAGCCAGGGCCCTACGTTTCGGCCTCCCAAAACGAAAGCATTTGTGTTAGAGGTGCTTTTTCTCGAATATATACCCACACCTATGAGAATAGCAAAGAATATGAGTACAAGCGCAATTTTTGTCGCCAATGGAAAATCCTCCTTTAATATTTTACTTTAAAGCGGTAAATTAATAAATAACCAAAACATATTATACAATAAAACCCCTGCTTTTGTCAATATATTTAATAAAAATAGCCAAAATTTTCGGATAAATACACAAAAAGCTTCCCTGCTTTTATTTTCGGAAAGCTTCGGTTTAAAAACAATCAATTTATTATATTTCCGAGAAGTATATATATTCATCTGCCCTGCCCCTTTAAGGAAACGATGATTAATTTGCCGAAGCAGATTTGCCGCAGATTTTTTCGAGTGCGAGGAAAGCATTTGAGGGCATAGCCGGAGCCTATGTCGAAAATGCGTGACGAAGCAATCGGAAAAATCGGCGGTGAAGATGCGAAAAGCTAATTAATCAGCGGTTCCTTAAAGACATAATATGTGTTTGGACACTCGGCGGTTATTATCGGCGTTTCGTTAGATGCCAATGTAACCTTATTTAAAGCTTCTTATAATGCGGCAGGTTTTTTCTATGTCCTCATCGCTGTGGGCGGCGGAGACAAACATTGCTTCAAACTGAGAGGGGGCGGTGTAGATTCCCTTATTTAGGAGGAAGCGGAAAAACTCGGCGTATTTTTTTGTGTCAGATGTCAGAGCATCGTCATAGTTTTTAACCTGTCTGTCTGTAAAAAATCCGCAGAGAAGAGAGCCTGCCCTGTTTACGCTTAAGGCGGCCTCCTTTAGGGCAGACCCTATTTTTTCGGCTTTTTTATCTAATTCCTCATAAATTTCAAGGTTTTCGGTAAGTGTCTTAACCGCCGCCGCTCCTGCCGCCGTGGCTATGGGATTTCCCGAAAGGGTTCCTGCCTGATAAACAGAACCCGTGGGGGATATGCAGTCCATAATTTCCTTTCTGCCGCCGTAAACTGCCATAGGCATACCGCCGCCGACAATCTTTCCCAAAGCCGTCATATCGGGCTTTATTCCGCAATACTCCTGTGCACCGCCTAAGCTTAAGCGAAAACCGGTTATAACCTCGTCGAAAATCAAAACGGAGCCGTATTTACGGGTTATGTCCCTTAAAAATTCAAGAAAACAATCCTCCGGCAGCACAACACCCATATTTGCGGCTACAGGTTCAACAATTACACAGGCAATCTCCCCTCCGTATTCATTAAAAAGCTCCTCAACGGAGTTTTTGTCGTTATAGGAGGCTATAAGTGTGTTTTGGGTATAGGAACGGGGAACGCCTAAGCTGTCGGGAACAGCCGAGGTCAGAGCGGCGGAGCCTGCCTTTACAAGTAGGCCGTCTGAGTGGCCGTGATAACAGCCCTTGAATTTGACTATATAGTCCCTGTCGGTATAACCCCTTGCGGCTCTTATGGCCGACATTGTTGCTTCCGTTCCGGAATTAACCATTCTCATTTTTTCCATAGAGGGAAAAACGGCTCTTATAAGCTCCGCCAACTCAACCTCCCCCTTTGTTGGCGCCCCGAAAGTAAGTCCCTTTTCACAGGCCGCCTTTACGGCTTCCGCAATCTTCGGGTGGCTGTGACCTAAAATCAACGGCCCCCAGGAGCAGACATAGTCTATATATTCGTTTCCGTCGGCGTCGTAAATTTTATCCCCTTTAGTTCTTTCTATAAAAAGGGGCGTTCCCCCCTACCGCAAAAAAGGAGCGGACGGGGCTGTTTACTCCTCCGGGCATAAGTTTAACCGCCCGGCTGTAAAGCTCTTTTGATACATTGTTTTTCATTAATAAGCCCCCTACTCCGTTTCTTTAAGCCACTTAGCCGCCTCAAGGGCGTGGTATGTTATAATTATTTTCGCTCCGGCTCTTTTAATGGCTGTCAAATTTTCCAAAACAACCCTTTTTTCATCTATCCACCCCTGCATAGCCGCCGCCTTTACCATGGAATATTCGCCGCTGACATTATAGGCCGCCAAAGTATAGTCAAAACGCAGACTCGCTTCCTTTATAACGTCCAAATAGGCAAGAGCAGGCTTTACCATAACTATATCAGCTTCCTCGTCTATGTCGGCTTTTATCTCTCTCATTGCCATCTTAACATTGGCCGAATCCATCTGATAGGTTTTTCTGTCGCCGAATTTGGGAGCCGAGTCTGCGGCTTCCCTAAAGGGTCCGTAATAGGCCGAAGCATATTTTGCACTGTAGGCCATAATAGGCGTATTTATAAAGCCCTCGTCATCAAGAGCCCGGCGGATAGCCCCTACCCTGCCGTCCATCATATCCGATGGAGCGATAATATCCGCCCCTGCCCTTACAAGACTTAAAGACATCTTGCAGAGAAGCTCTAAGGTTTCGTCGTTTAAAATCTCGCCGCCCCTAACAAGGCCGCAGTGACCGTGAGAGGTATATTCGCAAAGACAAATATCCGCAATAACAATAAGCTCGGGATTTCTTTTCTTAATATGCCTGACTGCCCTCTGGGTTACACCCTCACTGTTATAGGCTTCACTTGCGGCTTCGTCCTTGTAAGAGGGTATTCCGAAAATAAGAACGGCGCTTATCCCTGCTTCGTCAATTCTTTCAAGCTCCTCATCAAGTCTGTCTATTGAATATTGATATATCCCCGGCATAGACCTAACCGGGTTCTTTGTGTTTTCCCCCTCTATAACAAACAGGGGATAAACCAAATCGCTTACATTAACACAGGTTTCCCTGACAAGGTTTCTAAGCTGCGGACTTGTCCTAAGCCTTCTAAGTCTCTCCATATTCAAGCTCCTTTATTTTTTTAAGTATTCCCTCGGCACTGCTCTCATCTGCTGTATAGGGCTTTAAACCGAAAGCCTCAAGCCTTTTTGCCGTCACTTCCCCTATGGCTATAACCCTGCCCTTGGGAACATATTTTTTACAGTAAAAATCCACGGCGGAGCGGCTTCCGAAAACAATATAGTCGGTTTCGGCTTCTCTTACCTCTTCGCAGTATGTGTCATATATTTTGACCTCTTCGTAGTTATGGATATATTCATATAAATCAGAGGAAGCCTTTTCCGCCCTTAAAATAAGCTTCTTCCCCTTAAATTCCGAAAGAGCCTTTGAAAGCTCTCTTGTAGTATATTTTTCCGGCATAATGTCGGCGTATATGCCGTACTCGGCTAAGGCTTCATAGGTTCCCCTGCCTATAACGGCGAATTTTATACCCGAAAGCCTTCGTATATCTATTTTGTTTTCCCTGAGATATTCCCCGAATATATTTACTCCGTTTACGCTTGTCAAAACAATTATATCACAGCTTAAGTCCAAATTAAAGCCGTATTTCTTTATTTTAATATCTCCGCAGTCGAAAATTTCAAAGTCCGATAAAGCCCTCTAAAGCCTTTCCTTAAATTTTTCCGTGCCTATTATGCCCACTGTTTTTTTGCTGTATTTAAGGCTCATTTCCGCCGTTTTCCCTACTATAAAAACCGCCGGAGGAACAATTTTATTCTCTTTTACACAGACCTCCGTCTTCTTAAGGCAGGTTCTTACAAGCCTTGCCCTTTCCGTTCCGCCATTTTCTATAAAGGCAGCGGGTGTGTCTTTATTCATACCGTTTTTAATCAGCCTGTTAGCTATAACTCCTGCGTTTTTTACCCCCATAAGAAAAACAAGAGTGCCGCTCATTTTGGCAAGCGCCTCATAATTTATATTGTCCTCCTCGGCGGTGTGTCCCGTTATAATGTGCAAATCCTGACTTACCGCCCTGTGGGTAACGGGTATGCCCATAAGCTCGGGAGCGGCTATAGCGGAGGTTATTCCGGGAACAACCTCAAAGGGAATACCCCTTTTGATACAGGCTTCGGCCTCTTCGCCGCCTCTGCCGAAAACAAAGGGGTCGCCGCCCTTAAGCCTGACCACCCTTTCGTATTTATCCGCCGCTTCGATAATAAGCCCGTTTATTTCCTCCTGCTTCATACTGTGGCGGCCTGTTTCCTTTCCGGCGTATATCTTGACACAGTCCTTTTTTGCAAAATCCAAAAGACGGAGGTCTATTAACCTGTCATAAATTAAAGCATCGCAGCCCTTTATAAGCTCCATACCGTAAAGGCTTATGTATTTATAGTCCCCTATTCCCGCTCCCGCCAAATATACCACTATATCTCCCCCTCGGTAAGCTTTTTTAGCTCCTCTGCCATCTTGGCCGCCGCTTCTTCGGCCTTTTCTTTTCTGTCGGAAATAACAACACTTTTTTAATTCTTTCCCAAATAAGTCCCTCTTAGGGTCAAAACCCCCTCGGAATCTATCTCAGAATAAACCCCTATGGGAAAGTGACAGCCCATGCCCAGTCTTGTGACAACTCCCCTTTCCGCAAGGAATGAATAATATGTGTCCTCATCATTTATTTTCTTAAGAAGCTCCCTAAACCGACTGTCCTTTCGCCCCTCAACGGCAATTATACCCTGACAGGGGGCAGGAACAAAGTCCTCAGTGCCCATTATTTTATAACCGTATTTATCGAGAGCCTCAAGCCCCAATCTTTTAAGCCCTGCATAGGCCAAAATAACCCCGTCAAACTGACTTTCCTCCATTTTCTTAAGCCTTGTTTCAACGTTCCCCTTTATATCAGCCGTTTTACAGGGAGCCTGAAGGCTTCTTCTTAAGCTGCTTGTTCCCAAAACAGAGCTTTCGTCAAGTATTTTGCCTTTCAAAGTCACAATAACGTCGTTAGCCCTTTCCCTTTCGGGGGTGGCCGAAATTTCAAGTCCTTCCCCTATTTCAACGGGCAAATCCTTTGCGCTGTGGACGGCTATGTCTATTTTCCCCTCGGAAAGAGCTTTTTCAAGCTCCCCCGTAAAAGCTCCCTTTCCCTCAAACTCCGTCAGGCTTTTGTCAAGATTTTTGTCTCCTGATGTGGAAAATTCAATAATATCGCAGATAATATTGTTATCGGCCTTTTTCAAAAGCTCTGTAACTATATTTGTCTGTATTTTGGCAAGCCTGCTTTTTCTCGTGCCTATTTTTATAACATTTCTATTCATAATAGCTTCTAAGTTCTCTTTAATCCTCTTTGACCTCAAGGGGCAGCTTTCGCCGGAATTTACGGCTATAACGAGGCCGTCCCTTTTTATTGCCGCTCCAAAAACGAAGCTTCCCTCTTTTCCGTCGTCCGCTCTGTTTATATGTATGCTTTTCTTTTTGCAAAGTCCGGCAATTCTTTCATTTAAATTGCTGTCATCTGTGGCGGCAACCGCAATAAAAACGCCCTCTGTGTCGCCCTCTTCAAAGCCTTTTTTAACTGTTTTGCAGTCTTGAAAGCTTCCCTTGATTTCGGTAGCAACAACCGTTACCTCGGCTCCAAAGGATAAAAGTACCTTTGCCTTTCTTTCCGCAACAGCCCCTCCGCCGACAACAAGGCAGCTCTTGCCCTTTAAATCAACAAACATAGGAAAATACGCCATAATTACCCTCTCAAAACATCTATAAGCTTTTTAAATTCCGAAGCACTCAGTCCGTCCCTTGCCTTATAAATAAGCTGTTTCGGACTGTATTTATCAAGCCCCTCAAGCTCTCCCAAAAGGGAGTGGAAAAACATCTCCTTATTTAATTCGTCAAGCATTTCTTCTATAATAATATTAACCCTGTCCCTCTCCTTAAGCTTAATCCCGCTGTTGGTTTCGGAAAGAGTCTTAAAATAGTCTATATTGTAAATATCGTTTTCCGAAATATCCTCGTCTATATCTCTGGGCACAGCCAAATCTATAAAAACCTTGCCCTTTATGCCCTGACGCAAAATCTCCCCTGCCGTAACGGTATAGTGGGGAGAGGTTGTGGCACTTATTACAACATCGGTTTCCCCCATATATTTATATCTTTCGGAATAGGGTATGTAGCTTACATTTGAAAGCTTTATGTAATCCTCCCTGCGGTCCCTCAGGGTTGCCGAAACGGCTATACCCTTATATGAGAGGAGATTTTTTGCTATAATGGTTCCCGTTTTGCCGCTTATGCCTATTACAAGGGCCTTTTTTAAACCCCTTGAATGTATAAAGCCTGCAACAAGAGTACCTATTGAAACAGCCGATTTTGACATAAGAGTTTCCGTTTTTATTTTCTTTGCGGCGGTGACCGCTCCCTTGAAAACAGTGTTTATTTTATAGGAAAGCTTTACCCTTTCATGGGCGAAATAATAGGCGGCCTTAACCTGGCCTAAAATTTCGTCCTCACCTAAAATTTCAGACTCTAAGCCGCAGGCCACCCTGTAAAGGTTTAAAACGGCTCCGTCCCCCGTATAGACCTTCATTATTTTCTTAAAATCGTCATAGGGGAAGCCCTTAAAGCCGCATATTTCCCTTGCTGTGGAAGAAACGGAACAGTCTGTAAAATAAAACTCAGTCCTGTTGCAGGTGGAAAGTATTACCATATTGTTCCTTATAAACTTCTCCTGTTCCCTGCCGATGAAAGCAAGCTTTTCCCTTACGGCAACATTTGCATTTTTATGGCTGATGCTTATGCAATGCACAAAATCACCTTTTTTCCCACCTTTACCTCTCCGCAAAAAGGCCTGTAGATAAATATCTGTCTCCCGTATCCGGCAAAAGCACAACTATAACCTTGCCCTTGTTTTCCTCTCTTTCGGCAAGCCGAACCGCCGCCCATAAAGCCGCCCCTGAGGAAATACCGACCAAAAAGCCCTCGTGACGGGCTATAGCCCTGCCTGTTTCAAAGGCGTCCTCGTTTTTGACCCTTATAATCTCGTCATAAATTTTTGTGTTCAGGGTTTCGGGTATGAAGCCTGCCCCTATGCCCTGAATTTTGTGGGGGCCTACCTTTCCCTCGGATAAAACCGGGGAGCCGTCGGGCTCTACGGCCACAATCTTAACGCCGGGCTTTTTCTCCTTGAGGTACTCCCCTACTCCCGTTATGGTTCCGCCTGTGCCTACACCGGAAACAAAAATATCAACCGCTCCGTCTGTGTCATTCCAAATTTCGGGGCCTGTGGTACGCTTATGATATTCGGGATTGGCCATATTCGTAAACTGGCCGGGTATGAAGCTGTTTTCTATTTCCTCGGCAATCTCCTGTGCCTTTAAAATAGCCCCTCTCATACCCTTTACCCCGTCTGTCAAAACAAGCTCCGCCCCGTAGGCCTTTAACAAATTCCGTCTTTCAATGCTCATTGTTTCAGGCATTGTTATTATAATGCGGTTGCCTCTTGAAGCCGCCACGGAAGCAAGGCCTATACCCGTGTTTCCCGATGTGGGCTCTATAATAACCGTGTCCTTGTTTATTTTGCCCTCCTGCTCCGCCTTGTCAATCATTCCCACGGCGATTCTGTCCTTAACGGAACCGGCAGGGTTGAAATATTCAAGCTTGGCAAGCAGAGTCGCCTGTAGGTTATAGGCCTTTTCATAGTTTGTAAGCTCAAGCAGGGGTGTGTTCCCCACAAGCTCTGTAATTTTTTTGTATATTTTTGACATTTTGTTTTTTTCTCCCTAAATTTCATAGCTGTAGCTGCCGCACATTCTGAACTCCGACGGAGGCAGCTCAAATTCCTTTTTAAAGAGCCTTGAAAAATAGCCCATATCCTTATAGCCTAATCTTTCGGATATATCAGTCACCTTTATCTGTGTTTTTTGAAGGAGATAGGCCGCTCTTTTTATTTTGACATATGTCACATAATCCACAAACCTTGTTTTGGTATGGGCTAAGAAGATTGTGCTTAGGTAGGTGCTGTTTATGTAAAGCTCGTTTGCAATATCCTTTTGGCGGAGGCTGCTTTCCGGGTTGTTTAATATGTAGAGCATAACCTCGGTTATTTTGTCGTCCTCGGCCTTGGGGAAAAGCCTGCAAAATTCATTAAACAAATCGCCTATAATTTTGGCGTACCTTTTCTTGTAGGTGCTGCCGCTGCTTTCGTTTATGTCGTCGAGGCTGTAGAAACCGTGAGGGTCTAAATACAAATCCAGCCAGTCATAGGTGTTAAAAATCTCGTCTATAACTCCGCTGCATATTGCCCTTGCCTTTTTATCCGCTTCGATTACATTATAATCCTCATTATAGATTTTTTCAAGCATATCCTCTGTATATTTATGCAGTGCAAAGTTTCTGTCCTTAAAAAAACCTATTATGTCCTCCTTGCTGTATTTACTCTAAAGCTTTTCCTCTGTGTTCTCGTTTTTTATTCTGTCAAACATTTCATAAAAAAGAGTCTCGTCAAAGGGTGTGACAAAATAGTCATATGCCCCTAAAATTATGCCCTGTCTTGCATAGTTATAGTCGGGGAATTTGCTGCAGAGGACTATCCTGCCGCAGAGCCCCTCTTCTTTGGCCTTTCTCAGAAGCATAAGCCCGTCTGTTCCCGTTATCCTTATTTCGGTAATAACAAGGTCATAACGTTTCTCTTTCATTTTCTCATAAGCCGTTATTCCGTTGTTTGCAATGTCCTCTATTACAAAACCGGTAGATTCTCCCCACAGGCTCAGAGACTTTATACCGTTTAACAGCTCGCTGCTGTCATATACAATTAATGTTTTGTACATAAAGCCTCCTCCCCTGCTGCTGCTCCGTCGGCGGCGGCGGTTATAAGCTGCCTCAGGTCTTTGACACGGCAGTCCCCTGCGGCATATACGCCCTCCATGTTTGTTTCAAGCCGGTTATTAACCTTTATATAGCCCTTTTCGTCAAGCTCAAGCTTTCCCTTAAAAATTTCCGTGTTGGGAGAAAGACCAACGGCTGTAAATATCCCTTTTAGGGATAATTCTCCCCTGTTGGTAACAAGAGCCTTAACGCTTTCTTCTCCTTTAACCTTTATAGGTACCGTATTATAAAGTATCTCTATATTTTCCCTGCTTTCAAGCCTTTTTCTCAATGTAAAATCGGCTCTCAGCTTATCTCTTCTGTGGAGGATATAAACTTTTTTACAGATTCCAGAAAGGTAAAGGGCTTCTTCCGCGGCAGTGTTTCCTCCGCCTATAACGGCTGCATCCTCCCCCTCGAAAAAGGCACCATCGCAAAGGGCGCAGACTGAGACGCCTCTGCCGAAAAATTCTTCCTCGCCCTGAAAGCCTGCCCTTTTGTGGCTTGCTCCCACAGCAATAATAACAGTCTTTCCGCTGTGTGTTTCATTTTCACCCTTAAGGGTTTTTACACTTCCCTCAAGGCTTACATCTTCTATATTGTCATAAATTATCTTGGCTCCCGAGGAAAGAGCCTGTTCCTCGGCTTTGCATATAAGCTCATAGCCGCTGCCCGAAAAACCGGGGTAGTTTTCTATTTTATCCGCCATAAGAGCCTGACCGCCTGTCTGCTCTCTTTCGATAACAACGGTTTTAAGGCCCGCCCTGGAAGCGTAAATCGCCGCCGTTAAGCCGGCTATTCCTCCGCCGATTATAATGCAGTCATACATATCTGCCGCCTCCTGGGGGAAGCTTTTCATTTATGCAGTTTAAAGCCGACAAAAAGTCCTCCTTTAAGTCCTCTATTGCCTCTATGCCTGCGCTGACCCTTATTAAATCCTCATATACTCCGGCTTTTGCCTGTTCCGCCTCGCCGCTGTGGGCATAGATTGTAGATGAGGGGTGAATAACCAGGGTTTTTGTGTCCCCTATGTTGGTTATGTTTACGGCATATTTAAGACTGTTTATAAAGGCGAAAGCTCTTTCCTTTGTGTAAAGACGGAGAGTGAAAATTCCGCCGCCCTTTCCGCCTAAAATATTTACGGCTCTGTCGTAATAGGGGCTGCTTTTAAGCAGGGGATAGTTTACCTCTCTTACCCCCTCTTTGCCCTCAAGAGCCTCAGCAAGAAGCAGGGCGTTTTCACAGTGCCTCTCCATTCTCAGGCTCAGGGTTTCAAGGCCTAAGGAGTTAAAATAGGCGTTCATAGGGCTTAAACAGCTTCCGAAATTTCTGAAAGTGTCATTTCTCAGCTTGGCCGTAAAGGCAAATTTCCCCAATTTGAGATATTCTCCCATAACGGCATATTTTTCCTCTGTCCACTTGAAATTTCCGCTGTCGGTTATAACGCCGCTTATGGAGTTGCTGCTGCCGTTTATATATTTAGAAGAGGAATTTATAATAATATCCGCCCCTAAGTCGATTCCCCTCAGTATATAGGTTGTGGCGGTGGTGTTGTCAAGTATAAAGGGCAGGCCGAAGCCGTGACACAAATCCGCCGCTGCTTTTACATCGGTTATGTCAAGCTTGGGGTTTCCTATTGTTTCGGCAAAAACAGCCTTTGTTCTGTTGTTTACAAGAGGCTCCAACTCCTCCTTTGTAATGTTCTCAACAATGTGAACCTTTATGCCTAACTTTTCAATATCCTTAAAAAAGTCCAGAGTGCCGCCGAAAACGGAGCTTTTTGAAATAATTTCATCTCCTGCTTTCGAAATATTTAAAAGAGTAAGGGCGATAGCCGCCATTCCCGAAGAAACGGCAACGGAAGCGAGCCCCTTTTCTATATATGTAATTCTGTTTTCAAACGAAGCCACGGTAGGGTTTGATATTCTGCTGTAGGCATAGCCCGGTGCCTTATTGCGGAAAATTTTCTCTATTTCCTCGGCGGTTTTTTGGCCGAAAGCACTGGACTGATAAATAGGGATAAGGGTAGCCCCTGTAGCTTCGTCCCCTTTAAAGCTGCCGTGAAGCAGGGCTGTATCAAATCTCATTGACATTTCTGACATCTCTCCTTAAATTGCCCCGTCACACTCTGTAAGCTCATAGTCTATAAGCTCCGTAATTGTGGGATTTTCTCCGCAGACAGGGCAGTTTTTTACTTCCTTGGGAAGCTTTATTTTCCTGAATTCCATAGTCAGGGCATTATATGTCAGCAGGAAGCCCGTCAAAAGGTCGCCTTTGCCCAAAATATATTTTATGGCCTCCATAGCCTGCAAACAGCCTATGACCCCGGCCATAGCCCCTATGACCCCGGCCTGTTTACAGGTGGGAACGGCGTCCTTCGGAGGGGGATTTTTAAATACACAGCGGTAACAGGGGCTTTCGCCGGGAACGTAGGTCATAAGCTGACCCTGAAATCTTATAATTCCCCCGTGGGAAAAGGGCTTCCCTGCCATAGCACAGGCGTCATTTATAAGAAATTTCGCCGGGAAGTTGTCTGTTCCGTCTATTACAAAATCGTGGTCCTTTATTAAATCCTCTATGTTTTCGGAGCTTACGAAGGTGCGGTAGGGTATAACCTTAACGTCCGGGTTTATGGCCTCCATAGTTTCTTTTGCGGAAATAACCTTGGCCTTTCCCAAATCCGCCGTTTGGTGTATAACCTGCCTCTGCAAATTGGACAGATCAACCTCATCGGCGTCGGCTATGCCTATTGTGCCTACCCCTGCTGCGGCAAGGTAAAGAGCCGCCGGAGAACCTAAGCCCCCTGCCCCGATAATCAAAACTTTGGCATTTAAGAGCTTTTTCTGGCCCTTAACGCCTACCTCCTTAAGTATAATATGTCTCGAATAACGTTCTATTTGTTCATCAGTAAATGCCATTATATGAACCTCCGCCCATAAAATAAAGAAATTCTATAACGTCTCCGTCCTTTAAAACAATGCCCTCAAAATCTCTTGCGCTGTAAAGCTCATCGTTTACAGAGCCCGTAACATACTCAGGGGTTTCAACCTTTTCTGCCGCAACAAGCTCCTTAAGAGTTGTTCCGTCTTTATATTCCTTTACCTCTCCGCTTACCGTAATTTTCATTATTCCTCACCTTTCTCTACAATTAAATCATATGTTCCGTCGTCATTTTCCGTAAGCTTAAGAACCCTGTGTCCCTCTTCTTTCATAGAACGGGGAACATTCTGCAAAGGCTCACCGCCGTTCATATGTACTTTGAGAACCTCGCCGACTTTCAACTCCTCTATAGCTACCTTAGCCTTTACAAAGGTAACGGGGCAGACAATATTAGTTATATCAACATAAGCGTCTGTTTTAATCTCAGCAATATCAGCCATAATAAGCCTCCTTTATTTCACTTACGAATTTATCCTTTCCTATGCGTTCAACGGTAAAGCTGAACCTTTCGCCGGAATTTGCATAGCGTTTAAAAAAATCAACGGCTGTGTCTATAACCTTAAACAGCTTTTCTTTGCTGTGGATTATGGGTATAATTTCCTCCCCCTTGCGGATTGTGTTTCCGAAAAGGCCTCCGAAAGAGAGTATGTAGCCCTCGTCATTTTCCCATGCGTCAACAGGGCAGGCTTTTGTACATCTTCCGCAGTAGTTGCACTTAGCCTCGTCAAGAACAATTTTACCCTCCTCTGTGGCTATAGCCTTGCTTCGGCAGATTTTTTCGCATACTCCGCAGCTTATGCACTTATCCTCAATCCACTTTACCTCTATGCCGCCCTTAACGCCTATGTCATTTTCCTCCGCCTTAAGGCAGTTATTTTGACAGCCCGTAACCCCGAATTTAAACTTGTGAGGCAAATCCATAGCGAAAAACCTCTCGCTGAGTTCTTTTGCAAGGGCGTAGGTGTCTATACAGCCGCTGGGGCAGATGGCCTTTCCCTGACAGGAGGTGACGGTTCTTACTCTTGCTCCGCAGACGCCGGGCTGACAGTTCCCCTCTTCTAATTTTTCCTTTACCTCGTCTATTTGGTCAAGCTTTATAAAGGGTATCTCAACCCCCTGCCTTGAGGTCAGATAAACATAGCCGCCGCCGTATTCTTCCGCCACCTCGGCTATGGTTTTAAGCTGCTCTGCGTCAAGATGGCCTCCTACGACCTTTAAGCGGAGAGAAAAACAGTTTTTCTGCTTCTGCCGCATAAAGCCGCCTTTTTTTAAAACACCGTAATCAACAGCCACTTAAAATTCCTCCTTAAATGTCTTAAATTTCTTAAATGTACTCTATAGGCTCCTCCTCGGATTTATCCCCTGTTATTTTAAAGGACTTTAAAACAGGGTTTTCTTCGTCCATAAGGGATAAAATCATATAGCTTGCTTCTTTGTCATAGGCAAGCCTCTTGTCCTCCTCGGAGGGGCGTGAGGGGCTTTCCGGGTTGCGAGTGGAAATTTCCCAAAGGCACAAGCCCTTTCGCCCTCATATCCTTAACGGCCGCAAGCTGCTCTTTGGGATTCATTGAAAAATGTTCGTTAGAGTGGTCGATATTTTCAAGGATATATATTTCCCTTATCTCCTTTATATCCCCCTCTTTTACTCCCCCTATAAGGCCGCAGATTTCCTCGGGTCTGCCTTTCTTCCCGGCTGAAACTATTTCCTCATAAAATTTTTTCGGAAGTCTTATCACTTAAAAGCCCCCTCTATGGCGTTTTCTATTTCCGCCTTGCGGAATACGCCTCTGATTCTGTTCTGCTCCCGTCCGCCGTTAAAAAATATAACCGTGGGAGAAGCCATAACACTGTATTTTTTTACAATATCGCCGCAGAATTTTATATTTGCCTTTGCAAGCTTAAGCTCCGGCTTTTCCTCCTCAAGCTCCGCCAAAACAGGGGCAATTCTCTTACAGGGAATACAGCCCTCGGAATAAAACTCCAAAACAAAGGGTTTTTCCGACCTCAAAACTTCAGCCTCAAAATTAACGCTGTCAATTTTTACCATATCTTCACCTCAACTCTGATTTTACGGTTATTATATTAATAAATAGCTCATTAAAGTATATCAAATACAAATTTTAGTTTCAACATAACAATATATGAAAAATTTTTAAATATTTTCATAAGCCCCGAAACAAAATTTATATCAGACTATTTACATATCGGTTTAATAGGTTTTATATGTAATATTATACATTACAGTGCCTTTTTCGTCAAGTGTCTGATACGATATAAAACTAAAAGCCCTTAAAGTCGCAGAAAACGGTTTTAAAGGCTTTTGCTGCATATTTTTGTATATTTGACCACGATTGTCAGTGTTTATTACATCTATTAACAATACATTATCATCTATAGTATAAATAATCCGAAAATTTCCAACACGCAGACGATACATATTAAATCCAATCAGGTACTTTATATCTCCATTATCAGGCAATTTTTTAACAGCTTTAATTATTCTGATTTGTGTTTCCTTTGATTGTTTTTTTAAAGCTTAAGTGCTTTCTTGTGATATTTAATTTTGTATATCTTCATAGGTCAATGTCATTTATTTAATTTAAGGGGCAATTTTTCAATTAAGGGTGTAACC
>JAJQFB010000108.1 GCA_021201395.1 Clostridiales bacterium
TAAATGGAAGAATTTGCTATTCATCTTGTTATGTTAACTAAATGACATTGGTTCACACTGCGGCTCGAAGCTGGTGCGCGTCTCCTACACCACAGGGGCGACCAACTACACCGACGACAGGTGTATGGAGAAAGAAGGAGTTGATGGGTGCAAGTACAGGGAGCGGTACAGCTTTAATTATTCCCTTTACCGCTGTGGGAAAAAACACGAAGCGAGACGCAGGAAGCAAGCGGAGGAATGCGGCAAACCGAATGGGAAATTGCCCAACGGCAAAATAAGTGCAGGCGAGAAAAAGCAGATGGAGGCAATCTGCCCATCCGAATCCATCTACGAGGTCGCCGTCCGGCAGAGCTTCATGGAGATGCTCTACGCTGTGAGGGTGGATTACTTGAAGAACGGCGATGAATCGGAGATCGTGCGGATGTTCCGGGCAACTTATGCGGAAACCTACAGGATGGAGAAGAACACGACCTACTCCCGTGAGCGGATGGAGCTTATCGAGGCACAGCTTAAGGAACTGGAAGCAAGCTGCGACCGTGCCGTGGCCGGGCAGGCAGAGGTAATCCGAGCGGCGATGGAGACGGGAGCAGCAGGGGAAAGCAGCGAGGAGGCGGCCGCCACGGAGGAAGCGAAGATTTATGCCGGGCTTGCGGCAGACCTTACGAGGCGGATGGGCGAGATGAAGGAGGAAATGGCGGTCCTTGCCTCCCAGCAGAGCGAGTCCTTGGCCATGGAGAAGAATTTCGCACTCTTCCTGAACTGCCTTAAGGAACTGCCGGATGTGAATAATGCCGGCATGAAGCTGAACGTCAACGGGCTGGATACGGAAAGGGGCGTTTTTGCGGACAGGTACGGCAACCCCGGGAACGGGCGGCGGGGAGCATTCAACAGCGGACATTTCAAAGTAAGCGAGGAAGTGATGAGAACCGCGCCTGACTTCATGGAATTTACCCCCGGCATCTATTTCGCCTTCATAAGCAGAGGGGATGTGATGGGCGACACGATTGTGTATAAGACGACCTTCGGGGTGAAGCTGGTCAGCACGGGCAACGGCCGGAAGTTTGGTGATTTCTTCGGGTTCCGTAAAGCGGCGGAAGACGGGAGCGCAGAGCTTCTGACCGAGAACTGGCAGGTCAACGGGCGCAAGGTGCAGTATATGCGCAAGAAGCGGAACATCTTCGTCGAGAACGGGAAGCGGTTCAAGTGAACCATAGTCAATAAAGTAAACAGAAAAATGAAAAATACCTGCCGGGGTCAAGTGTCCGTACGCTTGCCGGAGTTTGGGGCGAGCAGCCTCAAGGTTTTATTTTTTTTTGAAGTGGCAAGGCTGTCAAAATACAGCTTTTCTCTTTGGTTGGGAGAAAGCATATTATTTGCGGAATAAGGACGTCTGTTATTGTAAAATCCTTCTATATATTCAAACAGAGAAGGGTCAAGCTGTTCTTTGCTGTAAAATGTTCTTCGAAGAGCCCAAAAGACGTTGGGCGGCGCGAAAGAGTTTTTACATCTCAATATTAATGATAAAACCCTTTCACGAGGCGCGAAAGAGTTTTTACATCTCAATATTAATGATAAAACTCTTTCGCGCTTGGGGCCGATTTTGCGGAACAAAACTTCTGAATCAATTTTGATTTCGGAATATCGCATTATCCACCTTGAAACAGTAGATAATGATATTCTATAATCCTTGCTGATTTGCGTTTATGATTTTCCGTTTTGGTATACGGCAACAATACTTTTCTTGAAATCTTCATCGTATTTCTTTTGCTGTGACATATTTAAAGCCTCCTTTTTGGTTTTTACTTTATTATAATATATGACTTTATTTTTTTTATGTTTTTTTAGTATAGCACCAGTGATGGACACAGTGCGGCTCTCTTCGGAGGGCTTTTTTTTGCACGTTTTTTGTCTGCCGGAGCTGCCAAAGCCGGAGGCCTGTGTTCATCCCGTCCCGGCGTCGCTCTGCCACCTCTTAAAAATGTATATTTACATTTTCGCAAGACGAGGCGGTCAAAAATAAATGTAGCTTTCCGAGCCAAAAGTTACATTTGCACTTCTGCCGTTCTTAAAAAATGTTGCGAAACTTACAGTCCAGTAATGTCTACCCGACAAAAAAGGTTTTAAACTTAAGCTTCAGCGTCGGTCTTAAACACATAAATTTGGCAGTCTGAAAAGCCCCAAAACGTAAAACTTCTATGGTAGACGAATTGTTGGGCAGACACTTCGGAAGATACGTACGAGTGAGCAATATGAAACTTTTTTCGTAGGGTGAACCCGGTTTAGAGTTTCATAATGCGGGAGATGGATAGATTGGACTGTGTGAATCACAGTGCCATTACATATAGAAGAAACTTTTTTGAGGAGAAAGCGGAGATAGTTATGAGTAATTGCAAAATTGCTGTTGCCGGAACCGGATACGTTGGATTAAGCCTTGCTGTCCTACTGGCACAGCATAATACAGTCACGGCAGTGGATATTGTGGCTGATAAGGTCAATAAAATCAACAAGCGAATCAGTCCGATTCAGGATGAGTACATAGAAAAATATCTGGCAGAGAAGGAACTTGACCTGACGGCCACACTGGACGGAAAGGCTGCGTACGCTGACGCGGACTTCGTCGTTATCGCAGCACCGACCAACTACGACAGTAAGAAGAACTTCTTTGACACGTCTGCTGTGGAAGATGTGATCCGGCTGGTTATTGAGAATAATCCGAATGCCATTATGGTTATCAAATCTACAATTCCTGTTGGGTATACGGCGAGTGTCAGAGAAAAATTCCACTGTGACAATATCATTTTCAGTCCGGAGTTTTTAAGAGAGTCAAAGGCTTTGTATGACAATCTCTATCCGTCCCGCATTATCGTGGGTACGAACGTGGATAATGCAAGATTGGTAAAGGCGGCAAATACATTCGCAGGATTACTCCAAGAGGGAGCAATCAAAGAGAACATTGATACTCTCATCATGGGCTTCACAGAAGCTGAAGCTGTAAAACTTTTTGCGAACACATATTTAGCTTTGCGCGTCTCCTATTTCAATGAACTTGATACATATGCCGAGATGAAAGGGCTGAACACACAGCAGATTATCGAAGGTGTGTGCCTCGATCCGAGAATCGGTTCTCACTACAATAACCCTTCCTTTGGTTACGGAGGCTACTGTCTGCCAAAAGACACGAAGCAACTCCTCGCAAATTATGAGGACGTACCAGAGAATCTGATCGAAGCAATTGTTGAGAGCAATCGGACGAGAAAGGATTTCATAGCAGACCGAGTTCTTAATATGGCCGGGTACTACGACTATTACAACCGCGGAGATTATGAAGCCGGAGCTGAGAAGTCCTGTGTGATTGGTGTGTACCGGCTCACTATGAAGAGTAATTCAGACAATTTCCGTCAAAGCAGCATCCAAGGCGTTATGAAGCGGGTCAAAGCCAAAGGTGCGACTGTGATTGTATATGAACCTACACTGGAAGACGGAAGTACGTTCTTTGGAAGTCTCGTTGTGAATAATTTGGCTGAATTTAAAGAGAAATCTCAGGCGATTATCGCTAACAGATATGATAGCTGTTTGGATGACTGTAGTGAGAAAGTGTACACGAGAGATTTGTTTAGGCGTGACTAAAAAATTTAGAGGGGAATTATGAAATGTACGATTATCTGGTAGTCGGTTCCGGTCTATACGGAGCCATCTTCGCACACGAAGCAAAAGCAAATGGAAAATCAGTTCTTGTGATCGATAAGCGTCCGAACATCGGCGGCAACATCTATACAGAAAACATCGAGGGGATCAACGTCCACAAGTACGGCGCTCATATCTTCCATACCAATAACAAAAAAGTCTGGAATTATATCACAAAGTTCGCAGAATTCAACCGTTTCACGAATTCCCCTGTGGCTAACTACAAGGGTGAGCTGTACTCGATGCCCTTCAATATGTACACATTCAATAAGATGTGGGGTGTGGTTACTCCGGAAGAAGCTGAAGCAAAAATCAACGAACAGAGAGCGGAAATAACTCATGAGCCTCAGAATCTCGAAGAGCAGGCTATCTCGCTTGTTGGCCGTGATATCTTTGAAAAGCTGGTCAAAGGCTACACTGAGAAGCAGTGGGGACGTGACTGTAAAGACCTCCCTGCTTTTATTATCAAACGGCTGCCGGTGCGTCTGACATTCGATAACAATTATTTTAACGCACTTTATCAAGGCATTCCTATCGGTGGATACACAAAACTGATTGAGAATCTTCTTGATGGCATAGAGGTTCGGTTGAACATGGACTACTTAGAGCATAAGGCAGAATTGGATGCTCTGGCAGATAAGATTGTGTATACAGGACCAATCGATGCGTACTTTAATTATTCTCTCGGGTATCTTGAGTATCGTTCGGTTCGTTTCGAGACGGAGATTCTCGACACCCCGAATTTCCAGGGAAATGCTGCTGTGAACTATACGGACAGGGAGACTCCTTGGACTAGAATCATCGAGCATAAGTGGTTCGAATTTGGCAAAGACGCCGATGGAAATGACTTGCCAAAGACGGTAATCAGCCGCGAATATTCTTCCGAGTGGAACCCTGGGGATGAGCCATACTATCCTGTGAATGACGAGAAGAACAGCGCACTGTATGAAAGCTACAAGGCTCTTGCGGATAAAGAAACTAATGTCATCTTCGGCGGTCGGCTTGGTGAGTACAAATATTATGACATGGATCAGGTAATAGCAGCCGTACTGGAGAAGTGTGAAAGTCATTTAGGGGAGTGAAGACGTGGAGAGCAATACAGGCTTCAAAGCAAAAATCATTGTTGCGACGCACAAAAAATATAGAATGCCGGATGACCCCATATACTTTCCCCTCCATGTTGGCGCTGAAGGAAAAAAGATGCAGATGGGAATGATTTGAATCTCGGCTACGTTAAAGATAACACGGGGGATAATATTTCAATACTGAACCCAAGCTTCTGCGAATTGACGGGATTGTATTGGGCGTGGAAAAATCTTGATGCGGATTATATCGGGCTTGTCCATTACAGAAGATATTTTGGATTTCGCAGGGCAAAAGAACCCTTTGATGGTGTTCTGACTTATGACGAGCTTGAGCCATATCTCGGCAAGGTGAAGGTTTTTGTGCCAAATAAGCGGAAATATTACATAGAAACGCTGTACAGCCATTATGCCCACACGCATTATGCGGAGCATCTGGATGAAACAAGAAAAATCATCCAAGAGATATATCCCGATTATGTGAGCGGTTACGATAGAGTTGTTCATCAACGATCCAGTTATATGTTCAATATGATGATTATGCAGAAAGAAAAATTGGATGAATATTGCAAATGGCTATTTGATATTCTGTTTAACCTGCAAGACAGAATGAAGAAGAACGATTGGTCACCGTTCCAGCAGAGATTCTACGGCAGGGTAAGCGAAATCATATTCAACGTATGGCTGGAGCATCAAAAACAAACAGATAAGCTGACCGATGAGGACGTACTTGAAATACCCTGTATTCATATGGAAAAAATCAATTGGTTAAAGAAAGGAACAGCGTTTATGAAAGCAAAATTCTTTGGCGTTCGATATGAGAACAGCGACTTTAGCAAGCCTGTGAGGGGGGGGGTAATACATAACCCCGTTCTGCTGTTTATTAATTCAAGTGTAGCTTGTGTTAATGCAGAAAAATGCTTCATCATCTCCGAAATGGAGGTGGCGGCATGAACTACCTGCTTTTCGGAGGTTCCGGATTTATCGGGACACACTTGATCCATCTGCTTAATGCGGAGTGCGTAAGAACAGGAGATAAAATCTATGACTTAGATATTGTCATGCCCGGCGAGGAAGGCGTTGTCGCCGGTATCGTGGAGAAAAACGACGGCGTAGAATATATCCGTCTTGATGTCAGAAAGCCAATTGATTTTGACTTTACGCCAACTGCGAACGACATCATCTTCAATCTGGCGGCAGTACACAGGACGCCCGGTCATGTGGATGAGGAGTACTTTGAGACGAACATCCGCGGTGCGGAGAATGTGACAGCGTTTGCGGAGAGGTATGGTATCAAAAAGATGCTGTTCACCAGCTCCATTGCCCCATACGCCGCATCGGAGGAAGAGAAGTACGAGGCAACGCTGCCAACGCCCAATTCCCCTTATGGAATCAGCAAGCTGGTGGCGGAGAAGATTCACGAGAAGTGGGCTGTGAAAGACAATGCCCGTGAGCTGACCATCGCCCGTCCCGGTATCGTCTATGGCAAGGGCGAGCATGGAAACATGACACGGCTCTACAGTGGTCAAAGGGGACACTACTTCGTATATACAGGTAGGAAGGACACAATCAAAGCCTGCGTGTATGTAAAAGAACTTTGCCTGTTCTTCAAACACAGGATGATCGACAATAGCTATCCCGGCATTGACCTGTACAACTGCACGTTCGAGCCTGCCTATACCATCCAGCAGATTTGCGAGACGATGCAAAAAGCCACAGGCTTGAAGCGGAGCATCCCGCTGATTCCCGGAAAACTGCTCATGATGGCAGCGTACATACTCGGCCCCATAGGAGGCAAGAAAGTCGGCATCCATCCGGCACGGGTGAAGAAGCTGATGATTTCCACGAATATCTGTGGGAAGAAGCTGGTGGACAGCGGATACAAATTTCATTACACCCTTGAGGAAAGCTTCAGAGACTGGTTCGAGGATTGCGACAGAACCGGGCTGTTCTGAGGGGGTGTGGAGATGGGAAATATATGCGTGATGGTTGCCACCCATAAAAAATACAAGATGCCGGAGGATTCCGTGTATCTGCCCGTCCATGTGGGTGCGGAGGGGAAAGAAAGTATCGGATTTCAGGGCGACAATACTGGAGATAACATTTCCGTGAAGAATAAAAACTACTGTGAGCTGACCGGACTGTATTGGATGTGGAAAAATGTGCAGACAGATTATATTGGTTTGGCGCATTACAGAAGGCATTTCACCGCAAGGCGGGATAAAGACAAATGGAAGCGGATTGCGGGCAAGCGGGATTTTGAAAGAGTACTACAGACTACGGATGTAATACTGCCCCATAAGCGGAATTATTACATCGAGACGACCTATAACCAGTATGCCCATGCCCACCATGCAATCGACCTGGATACCACGCGGGTGATTTTACAGGAACGGTATTCGAACTATGTCCCAGCTTTTGATTCCTGTATGAAGCGGACGGATGGGCACAAGTTTAATATGTTCGTTATGAAGAGGGAGATTGCGGACGCCTATTGCCGATGGCTGTTTGACGTGGTGTTTGAACTGGAGCAACGGCTGGATATTTCGGACTATTCGGAAAATGATGCGCGGGTGTTCGGCTTCGTGGCGGAGCGGCTGCTGGATGTGTGGCTGGAGACAAACCATGTTGAGTATAAGGAGACGCCAGTTGTTTTCATGGAGGAGCAGAATTGGCTGGTGAAGGGCGGAAGGTTTCTTTTAAGGAAATTAGAGATAAAAAAGTTTCTAAAGCTATAGAATTATATATAGCTGCATAGATGTTATCTGAAGCAATTTATTTAAGGGAGGAGACTGTGTTATGAGCCTGAATTCTTTAATACGAAAAATGAAAAGTAATATTTTGATAAGAAGATTAAGTTGGCCATACATGACCGTAAAAAAACAGATAACGCAGGCTCAATATATGAGAAGTTTAGAGCCGGAAAAATTAAAAAAGCTCAAGGGTATCCATGAAGGGAAACGATGTTTCATTATAGGTAATGGTCCGAGTTTGACTGTAGAAGACCTAGAAGCACTCAAGAATGAAATCACAATCGCAAGTAATCGCATCTATGAAATATTTGATAAGTCTGACTGGAGGCCAACTTACTATATAGCTGAGGATGTTGATGGAATAGCGGAGATGGTTTCGCAAATAAACGATACTGGGATTAAAAAATGTATCGTTCCGATTTCTGCAAAAAAATATATAACGGACGTAAATAATACGTATTTCGGGTATTGGACAAGCAATAAATTTGTCGTGAACCGATACGATGATGACACAAGTCACATAAGTGAAGATATTTCGAACTATTTTAGCGTTGGGTATACGGCAACATTTAGTGCAATACAGTTAGCAATCTATATGGGGATAAAAGAAATATATTTACTTGGAGTAGATTTCAATTATTCAGTAGTTGCGGATCGTTCGGGAAAAATGATGCGGCTCGATGGGGTTACAACTTATTTTGATGGTAAAGAGCGTTCAGGAAGTTATTTGAATTATTATAGTACATTGTACGCATACCAGCACGCAAAAGAATATTGCGATACTCATGGTATTAAAATTTCTAATGCTACACGTGGCGGAAAACTAGAAGTATTTAATAGAATAGATTTTGATAATATCAAGCTGAACCGGGGGGGGTATTGTAGATATTTGATAATCGTGTCTTGCCTGTACTATTATGAACACAGGACAAAGTGTTCAGAAGGGAGGGCGGCATGATATGAAACAAGGTATCAAGGGTCTTTTTAAAGATATGATATTTTCAATGAAATCTGATTCTTTTGTTAGGTTTATCTTGAAGCCATTTTACAATTATTCTCGGAATCGCCGCACAGAGCGTTACCTAGCATCCAAGGATGCTGAGAATATTAGAGTATGGAAAGATGCGTTTGGGGGGAAGAGATGCTGGATAATAGGAAATGGGCCTAGTTTGACGGTTGATGATATTGAGCACTTGGATAAGGAAATAACTTTTGCGTCTAACAGGATTTATCACCTTTATGACAGAACCAAATGGCGACCTAATTTCTATGTTGCTTTTGAACCTGAATTTATCAAGGCGAATATGGATACTATTTCTCATATCGAGGTGAGAGATGCTCGATTTATAAATAACTGTGGGAAGCAGGATATGTATGAAACAAAGGATAACTATTGGCTCAATTGCACCTGCAAATTTATGTTAAAGAAATTGACCACGGAGAACATTGAATTCTCCGAAGATATATCGTTGAGAGTAAATGATGCATATTCCGTTACCTATACGATATTACAACTTGCTTTCTATATGGGCTTCTCGGAGATATATTTGTTAGGTGTAGATCATTATAAGAATAATAATCAGAGTGAGAGTGCTCATTTTTATAGAGACAACAAGAATGAATACAAAACCCCGACATACTTGGAGGGCATTGAATACGGGTATCATCTTGCCAGACAAGTTGCTGAGAAAAGGGGTGTAAAGATCTTCAATGCGACGCGAGGAGGAAATTTGGAAGTTTTTGAAAGAGTGGATACTGATTCTACTTTGCAAACAATAAATTAGGAGGAAATGACTATGTACAGGAAACCTTTTGTTATCGCTGAGGCAGGTTGCAACCACATGGGACAAATGGAGGTTGCCAAGGATTTAATAGAAACAGCAGCACACTTCTGTAAGGCGGACGCCATCAAGTTCCAGAAACGTTGCCCGAAGGAACTGCTGACACCGGAGCAGTATAATGCTCCCCATCCGAATCCTGCGAACTCCTATGGTGATACCTACGGCGCTCATCGTGAGTTCTTAGAGTTCACAGTGGATCAGCATGCTCAGTTGAAAGAGTGGTGCGAGGAGGCCGGCATCATCTACTCCACATCAGTCTGGGATATGACCAGCGCAAAGGAAATCGCTTCTCTGAAGCCGGTGTTCATTAAGATTCCGTCAGCTTGCAATACCCATTATGAAATGCTCCAGTGGTTGTGTGACAACTACGAGGGAGAGATTCAGCTTTCCTTTGGTATGACAAGTCACGAGGAAGAGGAGCAGATTGTGCAACTGTTTGAGAAGAACGGCCGCGCTAAGGATCTTATTTTATTCAATTGCACTTCCGGGTATCCTGTGCCGTTTAAGGACGTGTGCCTGTTAGAAATCAATCGTATGCGTGAGGCTTATGAGGATCGCGTCAAGGCTATCGGTTTCTCTGGACATCACCTTGGCATTGCTGTTGATGTGGCTGCATATACACTTGGAGCAGATGTGATTGAGCGCCATTACACGCTCGACAGAACATGGAAGGGAACTGACCACGCCGCATCTTTGGAGCCGGATGGAATCCGCAAGCTGGTGCGCAACCTGAATGCTGTCCATGAGGCACTTACATATAAACCATCTGAGATTCTCCCGATTGAGCAGGTGCAGAGGGACAAGCTGAAATATAGAAAGCATTAAACTGCCTTTTCTATGGATTTGCATTATTTGAAGGGGAATAGGAAGGGAAAACAAATAAATGAATGACAATTTGACACTCTTCACTGCGTCCCCAGACATAACAGTCCGAGATGCACTGAAGAAGATAGACGAAAATAAAAAAGGATTTCTTATCGTCGTAGATGATTATGATGCCGTTCTCGGAACGCTTACGGATGGAGATGTCCGCCGTGCGTTCCTCAAAGGTGCGTCTGCGGATGATGGCATTGAGGGACTCTATACAAGAAACTCCAAATGCCTCAAGCAGTCTAATGGAATACACAAAGCGACAGAGATGTTTAAGAACGAGTCCATCAAGTTCTTGCCAATCGTGGATGAAGAGAACCGGCTGCTGAACATAATAACTAAGAACCAGATGCACGCCTTACTGTTACAGGACATCCATGCTGATTTGCAATATGATTTTATGAGCCTTGATGAAGGCATTGTGGATTATGAGATTTTCCATAGACCGTGGGGATTCTACAAAACTACGGTGATGAATGACTACTTTCAGTCAAAAATCATCAGCGTCAATCCTAGGTCGCAGCTCAGCCTGCAATCACATAACCATAGGGAGGAACACTGGATTGTTGCGCATGGTGTTGGCACTGTACAGATAGACAAGTCGATTATAGATGTTCACCGTGGCAGCTCTGTGTTTATTCCCAAAGGTGCAAAGCATCATCTGACGAACACAGGCGATAAGGAATCGCTTATTGTTACGGAAGTACAGATAGGGGATTACTTTGGCGAGGACGATATTATTAGATACGAGGATATCTATGGGAGGATATAGGTAATGAACGGATTTCATAGAATGCTTCACAGAGGACAGCTCCATCAGAGAAATGGACATAAGATCCGTTCGGCTATATATGCAAGGATTATAAGAGTCATTTACCAGAATCACATTAGCCTTAAAGCTGATATAGATGGTGATGTTTGGTTCTGCCATAAAGGATTTGGTGTAGTAATTAACCCTGCCGCAACTGTTCGGGGGGGGTACTACAATACAGCATTGCGTAACAATAGGTGAACTGGATGAGTCTGGTGCGGCACCACATATCGGACATAATGTTTTTGTTGGTGCGAAAGCAACAATTCTTGGTGGTGTGTATATTGGAGACAATGCAAAAATTGGTGCAGGAGCCGTAGTTCTATGTGATGTTCCGGAAGGATGTACAGCAGTTGGAGTGCCGGCGCGAATTATTAACAACGTGGAGAATATTTAGATGAATGCAGCTTTTATTCCGGTAAGGGGCGGAAGCAAATCAATACCTCTGAAAAATATAAAACCTATCTGTGGTAAACCGCTCGTTTACTGGACCGTAAAAGCGGCGTGCAAGTGTAAGTATATTGATGTTGTATATATCGCAACAGACAGCGATAAGATTAAAGAAACGGTAGAAGCATTCAAGTCTGGCGATGAAGCAGAAACATTTTCCAAGGCACAGGTAATTGGAAGAAGCGCAGAGTCTGCATCTGATACAGCTTCTACAGAATTTGCTATGCTTGAGTTCGCGGCAAATTATGAGTTTGACAACATCGTTCTTGTACAGGCCACTTCCCCTATGCTTACAGCAGCAGATTTGGATGGCGGGTTTGAACTGTTTAACACCGATGGGACGGATTCTGTTTTATCTGTTGTTCGCCAATATAGATTCCTGTGGGACGAGGACGAGAAGGGAAATGTAAGTCCGAGTAATTACGATGTCTTTCATCGCCCCCGCCGCCAGGAATTTGACGGGTATCTGATGGAGAACGGTGCATTTTATATTTCCTCCAGAACCGATCTGATTAAGTACCAGAACCGTGTTTCCGGCAACATTAAAGCCTATGAGATGTGTGAGGACAGTGCGTTTGAGATTGATGAACCCAGTGACTGGATAATCATTGAAGCATTGATGCGGAAAAACGATCTTGTCAAAGAACAGGGCGTCGCTGAAGAGAAGAAGTCCATTCCTGAAATCAAGATGTTTCTTACGGACTGTGATGGCTGCTTGACCGATGGTGGGATGTACTATTCCGAGCATGGAGATGAGTTGAAAAAATTCAATACCAGGGATGGTATGGGATTTGCGTTACTTCGTGCCAAAGGCATAATCACAGGCATCGTTACTTCGGAGTCCGTTGATCTTAACAAGAGGCGAGCAGAAAAGCTTAAACTGGATGCTCTCGAGGCTGGCTGCAAGGACAAGGTTGTTGCGGTTAAGAGACTTTGTGAGCAATACGGGGTTGCTCTGGAGAATGTTGCATATGTCGGCGACGACATCAACGACATTGAAGTTATCAAAATGGTTGGTCTTGGCTGTGCTCCTGCCGATGCGATGCCGCAGGTGAAAGCAGTTGCAGATTATGTGACTAAAACTAAAGGCGGCGAAGGTGTTATTCGAGAAGTAATTGAAGAACTTTACTAAATAAGAAGGTGCTTAAGATGGAAAAAGTGTATTTCTTCGCCAATAGAACTTGCAAGGGGGCTGTAGGTGGGGGACGAGGCGTTGTGTACAAACTGTATGATGCCAATAAAAAATATGGTTTAATTAAAGGCGTGAACTATTTATTCACTGACATTAATTTTGATGATGATAGCAGTGTGGTGGTTCGCTCAATGCCCGATGATATTGCGAAAAAAGGTGTGTTAGATTGCATAAAGAAGTTTGTTAATAAGAACGGAGCCTTAAGTACATTAAAGTATGTATATATATTGAATAAGGCTACACGATGGATTAGAGATTTGGGCAACAAATATAACTTTGGTTCAGATGATGTATATATTTTTCATGACGTAGATTCTGCAATTGCATTCCAGAAAAATTATAGTTATACGCGAACAATGCTGGTTTTCCACCAGCAAGGGAGTCAGTATAATGAGTGGGTAAGTTTTGGAGGCAGACCATCGCGTTTATATCAAAAGTACCTAAACAGCATATTCATAAGATGTTGTGATAAAATCTCATGCTTGGGATTTCCATCAGAAGGCGCCAGAGAATCGCTCATGGAGTCGGAATCTGAATTAAAGGAAACGGTGGAAGGGAAAAAATACGCTATATTATACAACGGTTTTACACCGAGTGATGAAACCGAAAACGTTCCGACAGATGAGACCAAGAAAATTGTAGAAGCCTTAAGGAATTTTTCCGGATTTAAATTTATTACGGTTTCTACATTAAATGAGGCAAAAGGTGTTGAAAGAATTCCGGCTTTTCTGAATCTCATAAAGCAAAAATACGGTGACTTCTTGTGGGTCGTAATTGGAACAGGAAATAAAGAAGAAAAATTGACTGAAGAAATAAAGAAAAACGGAATAAAGAAAAATGTAGTATGGGTTAAACACGCAATACCGCATAGCGACATATTAAAACTTTTTTCCGAAACCGACTTTTACATTCTGTTTCATCGCTATTCTATTTTCGATTTTGCAACAATAGAAGCCATGGCTTATGGAAATGTCCCTGTATTGACACCTATTGGTGGAAATAAAGAGATGATAGTTGGAAATTCAGGAGTATTCGTTGATGATATAAAATCAATAGATAGTTTTTCTGTATTGTTGGATGAAAATACTTTAGAGGAACTAAAAACTAGAAACATTAAGCTCCAAGAGTCGAAGTTTAGTGAAAAAGCATTTCTTGAAGGGTATAGTGTGCAGATAGTAGATTTGAGGAGCGAAGACAAGGTTAGGTGATAAAATGGTAATATTCTTATTGACATTTGGGATTGCATACCTGGGAAAATACCTCCGTGAAAGTTTTACCATTAGTATTCCGCTGCTAACTTTGAATTTGGCATTGATAGGTTTTTATTTGTTAATATGGAGCATTATTAAAAGAGAGTTTGAAAATAGTTATGCACTCATGTTCATGGATTTGTTCGGAAATGTGATGTACATATTAAATGGAGTGATCCAGTTTGGATACAGAGCAGGGTTGTATTTTGATATATATATCCACAAACACTGTTCCTATCTGTGAGTTCTTGTGCATTCGCAAAAGGCAGTAAATGGGCAGACATATTCTTGGTAGTACTGTTTTTAACTGTCTACTTTAAACTTGTCTATAATGGATGGGTTGGAGTGTATCCACACACATCATCGATTCTTGGAATTTAGTATACTGAATATTTGGAGAATATAAATATGAGCGTTAGTGTAGTGATTCCTGTATATAATACAAGTGATGAGCTGATGAAAAGATGCATTGATAGCTTAGAGAAACAATGCGAAAAACCAATAGAAATTATTCTTGTTAATGATGGCTCTGGGTCAGAGACAACGGATTGTTGCAATAGGATGGTGAAAGAGTATGAAAACATAAAGATATTTCATCAAAGCAATTCCGGTGTCTCAGTAGCAAGAAATTCAGGATTGAAAAAAGCAAAAAGTGAGTGGATAATGTTTGTTGATCCAGATGATTACACACATTCTGAGCTGATACAAACTTTATCAAGAAAGATAGACGATGATACTGATATTGTTTCATGTTGTTGCTTGGCGGAAACAAAAACCGGGTATGTTGAGAATAAATTCTATGAATCGGATAAAGTATTTGAAAGCTTAGATGATAAAATAGAATTGCAAAAGCAGATCTTTTCTGATGCAACGAAATTCGGAGGTGGCCAATATACAGCAATTGGTGTTCCATGGGGGAAAATTTACAGACGGTCATTCATAGAAGAGAATAATTTGGAGTTTAACCCTGATTTATATAGAATGCAGGATAATATTTTCAATATGATTGCGTTCTCGAAAGCTAGGAAGATTGTATATGTTGATGCTGCGCTTTATTATTATAATCTTACTAACATTACAAGTATAAAGTATAAATATGATTCGCGGCTAGTTGGATTATACCAGAATATATGGAGCCTAAGAGCTGAATTTTTATATTCTACATATCCGGACAATATAGAAATGTGGACTGAATTTGCTAGACTGATTCTTTCTAACATATTTACTATATGCAAAAGATGCTTGTTTCATTATAAAAGCAATTATAGTTATAGAGAATCGAAAGGAATCATTTGTTCTCTTCTTGAGAGGGAAGAGGTAAAGTATGCACTGTCTGTTTGCAAACTATCGAGCAGAAAAGATGTTTTTAAATTATTTATTATTAAGAATAAGATAATTGGCTCGATTGCAATAAGTTCGTTTATAAAAAGCTATATGTCGAATTAGGAGACCAGCTATGAAAAGTTAAGCATAAATTTAGGTCTGAGAGAATGGAAAGGTACAGGTCATTGGTGATTGGAAGTGACTTATGCTGCCGGGGATGTCGGTAGGTAAAAGAAGAGTGGCACGCCGGACAGATTGGAATCCATCGCTGCCTCTAGAGACACAGCTGGCCGAATGACAGTGAGGGCAGACCGGGACAACCTTGGCGGGAGTCACCGGCAGCTCAATGCTGTGGTCATGCAGGATGGCTTTCCCTATGACCATGCATGCAGGTGCAGTCACGCGAATCGAGCGATCTGCACGAATGTATTTGGAGTCATTATCTCATGAATGGGATGTGTGCGAAAGGTACACACGATTGAGGACTTACGAAACACCACGTTGTTTAATTGTAGAAATACAGAAAAAAATTGAAGAAGAGTTTATCACCAGAATAGACGGGAGAATAATAGCATCACCAGAAATATCAGGAGATCTACTGTAAATAGTGGTGAAACACCAAGCTATACGGAAGAAACACCGAGATAAATAAGAGAGCCGAATTTTTCAGAAACAGGAGTGGTTCTGGCATTCAGTTCAGTTGGCATGTAGGTGGCAGCTAAGCCATAAATTTAGAGATATAGGATGGTAAGTTTCATGATAACGAGTGCTGTTTTACAAACGGATAGTAGAATGAGGATAGGCATATTAACATACTTTCGCCCAATTAATTATGGCGCCTATTTGCAGGCATATGCGCTTTCGCATCGCTTGAACCAGGAAGAAGGTATTGAGGCTGAAATTATAGATTTTCATATGCCTCAAGAGGATGAGGTTTATGAAAAACAGTTGGCTTTACAGAAGATTATTCCAAAAATGTTCTTTGAAAGGGCACGATTTAAGACTTTTCGAGAGGCACTTTCTCAACAGTTATTGTCGGATTCGGCCTGCAGTGGTGAAATAAAGGAGTTTACAGATTTCGTAGATGGGAAGTACGATGTTATTATTGCGGGCAGCGATGAGATATGGAAAATAGATGGCTGCAGGGGATATCCCACTCCATATTTTCTGCCCGGAGAATTAGGATGCAAAAAAGTCTCTTATGCCGCATCCGGAAGGTCACCTTTTTGCAAACTAAATAAAGAGGATCAAGAGTCTCTTAAAGAATACTTTGATGATTTTTCCTATATTGGAGTCAGGGATGAAAAAACTCGGGATGAGATTCTGACACTGGGTATATCAGCAGATAGAATACACATGAATTTTGACCCTTCATTTGTTTATGATTTTAAGCCTGATCGAGAGCGGGGAAAGGAACTTCTGAAAAAATATTATAAGATCTACGGAAAGAAAAAAATAATTGCTGTTTTAGTTAAAGAAGGGTTAAGAGAAAAACCAGGCCTTGGGCGGTACTTGATGGAAAAATACGGGAAAGAGTTTGATTTCATTGCGATATATGAGTGGAACGCTTATTTAAAAAATTACCCGAAGATTTCGCCCTTTGAGTGGAAAGACATGCTCGCAGGTGCCGATGGTGTCATTTCGGCTTATTTTCATGGCATTTGTTTTTCTTATATCGCAGGGACACCTTTTTATGCGCTTGAGAAAAGAGCAAAAAACAACGAAGAAAGCAAGTTATATGATCTGCTTAGAAGATTTAGTATGCTGAACCGTTATTCATTTAAAGTGCAGGAACTGATTAGCAACAGCCGATTTGATGATTTTTTGAATGATGTCAGGGAAGGAAGGCGGATGAATTCCGAGATTATAGTAAACCAGGCACGTACAGAATTTGGATGGTTTATTGACGGAATTCGAAAGTTCGAATAACAAAAGCCTGTAAAGTAAAGCAATACAATTTTATAGGATCAAGGGAGAAGTCAGAGAAGTGGAGCGGAAGCAAATAAAGTGTTTTGGACATATAAAATTGAATACTATTGCTGCATGGTTATCTTGTCTTTTGGCGTTCTTTCCATGTATTTTTAGCAATCTTGCAACGCAATTTGGTACAACAGGCATGCTGGTCATTTATGTTGCTGCTGTGTTGCTTGCCATTTTTGCAACTTCTGGCGAATTAAGACTCGAATTAAAAAGATGGCAAATAAACGCTCTGGCCGTGTGGGGGCTGGTTTTATTAATGAGCGTTTTGAATAGAAATGGAGATATTCAGCATTCAAATTATCTGACCACTCTGAATATGCTTTTCATGATTTTTTATGCTGCTTTTTTTGTTGCTGCGGATGATAAACTGCGGAGAATTGCATTTAGGGTTTTGTTGTTGTACTTGGGTATTCAGTTGATTTTTGGTTTCTTTTTTTTGTGGAATCCAGATGCGTTAATCAGCTTTGGATCAAGCAATTTTTCAATAAATGATGTTTATTACAGACAGTTTATAACATACGTGAATAATGGAGCTTTCTTGGGAATCACATCACATTACAGTACAAGTGCTATGTATATGACAATGGCAGTTATTATAATTACCGCCTATGTTCTCGCATTAAAGAACCAGAAAAAAAAGTGGAGATGGAAAGAGATTGTTGCTTTGGTTATTTTCCTTGTTGCGCTTGTTCTGACACAAAAAAGGGCGCATCTACTGTTTGGCATGACTGCGATTGTGGCAATGTACTTTGTGGGCTATGTAAAAGGGAATATGCAAAGACGGTTTCAACAGTTGATTGCTATCGTTGTTATAGGGGTTATCGCTTTCATTGTGTTAATGAATGTTCCGGTCTTTCAGTCGCTGATTAACCGGTTTGTGATTGGGGGTACGCTGGATGAAACATCAAGCGGAAGGATCAGCCAGTTGTGGACGCCTGCGTGGGAAGAATTTTTACAGCATCCTATTATTGGGATGGGCTGGAGACAGTTTAAATACCAGCATCTCATGAGAAATGGTGTTAATAATGATGTGCATAATATTTACCTCCAGTTTTTCGCGGAAAATGGTGCTCTTGGAGGACTCTACATTATTGTACTGCTGATTTCAACGTATGTGTCAATATGGAGAAAACTCTTGTGGGCCAAGAAATATGATATGGGAAGCGAATACCCGTTTCTGATGTTTTCTTTCGGGTATCAGACGTTTTTTCTATTGTATGGTTTGACCGGCAACCCATTTTATGATATACAGTGCTTTTTTCCTTATATCATTAGCTGCTTTATTTCTTGCAAGATAAGAAAACCGGGTTTCGGTATATCAATCAAAGCAATGTCATTTAGTTAACATAACAAGATGAATAGCAAATTCTTCCATTTAGTGA
>JAJQFB010000121.1 GCA_021201395.1 Clostridiales bacterium
TTCTGATACTTAATTTCACTTTTTATATTAGCGGAATTTACTTTGGGAATTTACGTAAATTTTTGTGATTTTTTTTAGGTAAATTAATGTAAATACTAAATAAAGAATTTCATAACTAAATATAGTTATTTTAAATATAAAAGAATCTCTGAGTTTTGTTTTTAGAGATTCTTTTATATATTTTTTAAATTATTCTTTCGGTAATTCGCTTGAAATTTCGTTTTCCTCGGCTTGTTCCTCTATTGCTTCCTCGGAAATTTTAGCTATTGATATAACCTTTACATTTTTGCCTACATCAATAAGCTTAACACCTGAGGTATCTCTCTTAAAAGTTGAAATATCCTTAACTCTTATCCTTATTATAATACCTTCCGAGGTAATAAGCATAAGCTCCTCATTTTCGGAAACCATTGAAATACCGACTATACTGCCTGTTTTTTCGGTTATCCTGTAAGCTTTAAGACCTATGCCGCCTCTTGACTGTCTTTTAAATTCAGATGTAAGAGTACATTTTCCGAAACCTCCTTCGGAAACTATAAGAAGCTTTTTATCCTCTTCCACAGCTTCCATACCTATTACTATATCATCATCTCTCAGTTTAATAGCTCTTACTCCGGCTGCGTTTCTGCCCATATCACGGCAGTCATTTTTATTAAATCTTATAGCCATACCCTGCTTTGTAGCTACTATAATATCTCTGTTGCCGTCTGTTTTTATAACCGACATTAGCCTGTCGTTTTCTTTAAGATTTACGGCTATAAGACCGCCCTTTCTTATATTTTTAAAGAATTCTGTCTTAACTCTCTTAATGATACCCTTTTTAGTTATCATTATAAAGTAGCTATCCTCTTCTATATCCTTAACGGTCAGAATTGCAGTTATCTTTTCTTCGCTGTTTAAAGCAAGCATATTGACTATGGGGGTTCCCTTTGCGTTTCTTCCGGCTTCTGGGATTTCATAGGTTTTAAGCTTATAGACTCTGCCTTCATTTGTAAAGAAGAGTATTGTGGTATGGTTTGAAGCAAGGAACATACCTCTTACAATATCGTCCTCTCTTGTCTGCATACCTATTATGCCCTTTCCGCCTCTGTTCTGGCTCTTATAGGTTGACAGGGGACATCTCTTGGCATAGTTGAAATAGGTCATTGTTATAACGCTCATTTCGTTGTGAATGAGATCCTCTATGTCAATTTCCCCGGGATCGTTTATTATCTTTGTTCTTCTTTCGTCTCCGAATTTTTCCTTTACTTTCGTAAATTCGTCCTTAAGAACATTTAAAAGAACCTTTTTATCCGCCAAAATTGCCTTTAATTCACCTATTCTTATTTGAAGCTTGTTAAATTCGTCAAGCAACTTTTCCCTCTCTAAACCTCTTAAGCTTCTCAGACGCATTTCCACAATAGCCTTAACCTGTTCTTCCGTAAATCCGAAAGTTGTCATAAGGCGGTTTCTTTCCTCCTCAACGCTGTGAGAAGTTCTTATTATGTTTATAACCTCGTCTATATTGTCCAGAGTTTTTAAATATCCCTCTAAAATATGAGCTCTTTTTTCTGTCTTTGTCAGATCCCTTTGAGTTCTTCTCGTTACAAAATCCTCTTGGAAGTTTAGGTAGTATATCAAAATCTCTTTTATATTGAGAGTTTTAGGCTCACCGTCAACTATGGCAAGGAAATTTATGGAATAGGTTTCCTGAAGCTGTGAATATTTGTAAAGCCTGTTAAGAACAACATTTGCATTAGCTTCCCTTTTACAGTCAATTACAATCTTAATGCCGTCCTCTCTGTCGGAAGCATCGTTTAAATCAGCTATGCCTTCAATTTTCTTTTTTTTAACAAGGTCAGCAATTTTTTCAATCATTTTTGCCTTATTGACCTGATAGGGAATTTCGGTAACAACAATTCTCTGTCTGCCGTTGGGCAAGGTTTCAATTTCGGCATTGGAACGCATCTTTATTTTTCCCCTGCCGGTCAAATAAGCCTGTTTTATGCCGCTTTTTTCCAAAATAGAGGCTCCCGTGGGAAAATCGGGACCTTTAATAACAGACATAATCTCTCTTATATCCGTATCCTTATCCTCTATTTTGTTGTCTATAATTTTAATAAGGCCGTCTATAACCTCGCTTAAATTGTGGGGAGGTATGTTTGTAGCCATACCTACCGCTATGCCTGAGGAACCGTTTATAAGCAGATTAGGTATTCTTGATGGAAGAACAGAGGGTTCCCTGAGTTCGCCGTCATAGTTGTCTGAAAAATTTACGGTTTCCTCGTCCATATCATCAAGCATTTCAAGGGCAATCTTTGAAAGTCTTGCCTCCGTATATCTCATAGCCGCAGCCTGATAGCCGTCTATGTTTCCGAAGTTTCCGTGGCCGTCTATGAGAGGATAGCGCATTGAAAAGCTCTGACCCATTCTTACAAGAGCATCATATATAGCCGTATCACCGTGGGGGTGATATTTACCCATTGTATCTCCAACTATACGGGCGGATTTTTTATGGGCTGCGTTGGGGCTTAAATTCAGCTCGTTCATAGCGTGGAGAATACGTCTGTGAACAGGCTTTAAGCCGTCTCTTACGTCCGGCAGGGCTCTCGCAACAATTACGCTCATTGCATAGTCTATATAAGATGTTTTCATTTTGCTGACAATTTCAACATTCAATATTTTATCGTTATTGTTTATATTTTCGTTCATATATTCACCTGCTTATACGTCTAAGTTAGTTACAAATTTAGCGTATTCCCTTATAAATTCCTTTCGGGGTTCTACGTTGTCGCCCATCAGCTTTGAAAAAATATCGTCGGCTCTTCTTGCGTCCTCCATATTTACCCTTATAAGAGTTCTGTTTTCAGGGTCCATGGTTGTTTCCCAGAGCTGTTCCGGATCCATTTCGCCTAAACCTTTATATCTCTGTATGGGCTTCATACCCTTTGTGTCCATATTTTTAAATATCTCGTCCCTTTCCTCGTCGCTGTAGGCATAGGTTTTTTTGTTTCCCTTTTCTATCTTATAAAGAGGTGGCTTTGCAAGATAGACATAGCCGTCCTCTATAAGGGGACGCATAAAGCGGAATATAAAGGTCAAAAGCAGGGTTGTAATATGGGCGCCGTCAACGTCCGCATCGGTCATTATAATTATTTTGTGGTAACGAAGCTTTGAAACGTCAAATTCATCATGTATACCCGTGCCGAAAGCGGTTATCATAGACTTAATTTCTTCATTTCCTAAAACTCTGTCAAGCCTTGCCTTTTCAACATTCAAAATTTTTCCTCTTAAGGGAAGAATAGCCTGTGTTTTGCTTGTTCTTGCGTCAACCGCCGAACCTCCGGCGGAATTTCCCTCAACTATATAAATTTCACACTTTTCAGGGTCTTTCTCGGAGCAGTCCGAAAGCTTACCGGGAAGCCTCGTTGTTTCAAGAACGGATTTTCGCCTTACAAGCTCTCTTGCCTTTTTAGCCGCATCTCTTGCATGGGAGGCAAGAGTTGCCTTATCGAAAATAGCCTTTACAACAGAGGGATTTTCCTCAAGGAAATAAGTAAGTTTCTCGGAAAGAACGCTGTCAACTGCCGTTTTTGCTTCCGAGGTTCCCAGCTTTTCCTTTGTCTGACCCTCAAACTGGGGGTCGCCTATTTTAACGGATATAACGGAAACAAGACCCTCTCTTATATCCTCTCCCATAAGATTTTTGTCGTTTTCCTTTAAAAGACCGAACCGCCTGCAATAATCGTTTATCGTTTTTGTAAGGCCTGTTCTGAAGCCTGCTACGTGGGTTCCTCCGTCTACGGTGTTTATGTTATTTACATAGGAGTAATTGCTTTCTATATAACCGTCATTGTGTTGGAAAGCCACCTCTACGATTATATCATCCTTTACTCCCTCGCAGTAAAAAATGTCGTCATATACGGGGGTTTTGTTTTCGTTGTTTATGTGGCGGACAAATTCCTTTATTCCACCCTCATAACAGAAGCTGTCCTGTTTTTGTTTTTCCTCTCTTTTATCCGTAAAGGTTATTCTCAAGCCCTTTGTCAAAAAGGCCGTTTCCTGAAAATGCTCCCTTAGGGTATCATAGTCAAAATATGTTTCCTCAAAAATAGTATCATCGGGCAAAAAGGTTATTTCCGAGCCACTTAAAGCTTCGTCACATTTTCCTATAACAGTCAGCTTGTCTACTGCGTCTCCTCTTTTGTAGTCCTGTGAATAAATTTTGCCTTCGTGGTATATCTTAACATTGAGTTCGTTTGAAAGAGCGTTTACAACCGAAGCGCCTACGCCGTGAAGCCCTCCCGAAATCTTATATCCGCCGCCGCCGAATTTTCCGCCGGCATGAAGAATAGTAAAAACAACTTCAACTGCCGGAATACCCGCTGTAGGGTGAATACCTACGGGGATACCCCTGCCGTCGTCTTTAACAGTAACGGAGTTGTCTTTGTTGAGAGTTACTTCTATGTTCTTACAAAAGCCCACAAGAGCCTCGTCAACGGAGTTATCCACAATTTCATAGACAAGGTGGTGAAGCCCTCTTAAAGAGGTAGATCCTATATACATACCCGGTCTCTTTCTTACGGCTTCAAGCCCCTCTAAAATTTGTATTTGATTTTCATCATAGCTGTTATTGTTTACTTCATTGCTCATATAAAAATCCTTCCTGTCAAAACAAATATTTATTGTTTTATGTCATTAATATAAAGCCTTTATTATAAAAAATTCAAATATTCCCCATTACATTAATTATACCACAAATTTTCATATTTTAACAGTTATTTTTCCGTAATTTACAAAAAAAACTTTGGTTTTTTCGTTCTTGCGCATATTTTCTATAAAGCTGTCCATTCCCGTACAGGTCAGTATAATCTGCATATTCTTAAGGCTATTTAAAATAAACTCCTGCCTGCCTCTGTCAAGCTCGCTTAAAACGTCGTCAAGAAGCAAAACAGGCATATTTCCCGTTTCTTTCTTTAAAATTTCAACCTCGGAAAGCTTTAAAGCAAGAGCCGCAGACTTTTTCTGGCCCTGAGAGCCAAAAGCCCTTATTTCGGAACCGTTTATTTTAAAAGTTATGTCGTCCCTGTGGGGGCCGTTATTTGTGTTTTTATAGTAAATATCTCTTTCAAGACTTTTTTTAAGCCTGTCGGCAAAATCCCCCTCAGATGATTCCGGCTTATAGCTTATTTCAATATTTTCTCTTCCCTCCGTAAGTCTTGAATAGTAATCATTGCAAACAGGGGCTGTTTTCTCCATAAATTCTTTTCTTGAAGCTATAATTTTACAGCCGTATTCCGCAAGCTGCCTGTCCCAGACAAAGAGAGTTTCCCTTATATTTCCGCCGTTTTTTAAAAGGTTGTTTCTCTGCTTCAAAACCTTAAAATACTGTTCCAAATTATGACAGTATATTTTGCTTAGCTGACAAAGCTCCATATCCATAAATCTTCTTCTTAGGTTGGGGCCGCCGTTAATTAAGCCCATGTCCTCCGGTGAAAACATAACTACCTTTAAATTTCCGAAAAGTTCACTTGTCTTTCTTAAGGCTATGCCGTTTACGGATATTCCTTTTTTTTCGCCCTCTTTAAGGCTTATATTTATTTTGTCGGTATATTTACCGCTTTTTTTATATAAAACAATACCGGCAGACTGCCTTTCAAAATTTATAAGATTTGAAATTTTATGTGTTCTGTGGCTTCTGCCCGTAGAACATAAAAATATGGTTTCCAGTATGTTCGTTTTGCCCATGCCGTTATTGCCGTATATTATGTTTATGCCCGGGTTAAACTCCATAGTCGTTTCTTCAAGATTCCTATAATTTTTGAAAGACAGGCTGTCAATAACGTTTTCCATATTATAACCTCAAGGGCAGAAGCAGATATTTATATTTCTCCTCTCCCTGTAAAACACAGGGGCTTAAGGAAGAATTAAATATAGCCGTTACCTCGTCCGCATCTATATTCTTAAAAATTTCCTGCATATATTTGGGATTAAAGCCTATAGTAAGCCCGTCGCCGCTGACCTCGCAGTCTATAGCCTCGTACATACTTCCCACGGCCTCGCTTATACTGGAAAACTCTATAATGGAAGAACTTATTTTAACCTTAACAGGAGATTTTTTGACATCTTTTGAAATAAGAAGGACTCTGTCAAGACAGCTTAAAACCTCGTCCTTTCTTATTATTACCTTTGTTTTATAGTCTCCCGTAAAGAAGTACTTATATTTGAGATATTCTCCTTCAATAAGACTCGTAAGAAGAATACAGTCCTTAAACTTGACCATCATATGGTTTTCGGTAAAGTACATACTTATTTCTTCCTCATCGCTTATAAGCTTTCCTATTTCTCCCATGGAATTTCCGGGGACTATAACTGAGAAGCTGTCATTGTTTCCCTTTAAAAGATGGGAACTTCCGCAGGCAATTCTGTAGCCGTCTATACCTACCATATTTATATCATCGTCGTTTATTTCTATGTATTCACCGGTTAGAACAGGCTTTATATTTTCCGCTGCAACGGCAAAAATAGTCTTTCTTATCATATCCTTAAGCTTTGCTGCTTCTATTGTATAGCATAAATCCTCGGCTACCTCAGGGAGAAGAGGAAAAACCTCAGGGTCTCTTCCCGACATTTTTATTTCAGATTTTCCGCTTTTAATTATGGTTATAAACTTTTCGTCTGTTTCCACGGTTATATCCTGAGAAGGGCAGGATCTTATAATATCCGAGAAAAACTTGCCCTCTAAGGCTATTTTGCCCTCATCTTCAACATCGGCCTCAAAATATTCCGTTTCTATACCCATATCCAGATTATTTGAAATAAGCTTAATACCCTTATCGTCGGCAATAAGAAGAATACATTCCAATATATTCATTGTTGTTTTTGAAACAACCACCCTGTTTACAAGACCTATGTTATATATAAGTCTGTCTTTATTTACATTTATTTTCATACTATCATCCTTTCTTTATATTTTGCTCTGTTTTTTTTTAAGACGTTGTTTTCATATAATATATCTATCTATAATTATTATAATAATTAGCAGTAGTAGAAGTAGGGGCTGTGGAAATGTGTATAAATATTTTTTTACTGTTAAATTAAGGATTTTTTCACATTTTCATATGTGGAAAACATTTTTTTAAAATATGGAAAAGTCAGTTTTTTTTCCACAAAAACCACATTTTCAATAAAAGTTTTCCACATTTATACACTTTTTCAAAGTAGTTTTCCACAAGTTTTACACAATTAATGTGGAAAACTTCTGTTATTGTTTAAAATTCCTTAAGTCAGGCCGAATCAGTTTAAAAGTCTGATTTCCACGTCCTCCACAAGTTTAACGGTGGTTCTGTCTTTGCCCTCGTTTAATATTCCCTGAATTTTGTCTACGGCGGTTCTTACGGAGGTATGGTTCTGTCCGCCGAAGTTTACCGCTATTTCACTTAGGGTTATGTTTTTGACATATTTCCTGCAAAGATATTCGGCAATCTGTCTGTAGGTTGAAAGAGGTTTAGTTCTCTTTTTCCCCGTTAAATCTTCAATGTTTATGCCGTAGGTATCACATACTGTTTCCTGTATGATTTTTATGGAAAGCTCTGTGTGGCTCTGACCGGTGTTTAAATCCTTTAAGGCGTCTTTAGCGGTGTTTAGGTCTATAGGCTTGTTTATAAGCTTTTTAAAGGCCGCTACTCTGTTGAAAGCTCCTTCAAGCTCTCTTATGTTGGAATTTACGGTTTTGGCTATGTATTCCAAAACATCGTCTGAAACATATATACCCTTTTCCTCCGCCTTTTTTTGAAGAATGGCTATTTTTGTTTCAAGGTCGGGAGGCTTTATGTCGGATATAAGCCCTGACTGAAACCTTGAGCGGAGCCTGTCGGTTAAGGTTTCTATTTCGTTGGGGTGACGGTCGCTTGCCATAATTATCTGTTTATGGTCGTTATAGAGAACATTAAAGGTATGGAAAAATTCCTCCTGTGTAGATTCCTTTCCCTTTATAAACTGTATGTCGTCTATAATAAGAACGTCCAAATTTCTGTATTTCTGCCTGAATTCTTCATTTTTCTTGTTTCTTATAGAGGCTATAAGCTCGTTTAAGAACCTTTCACAGGTAATATAGGCAATTTTGGCTTCGGGGCTTCTTTCAAGAATATAGTTTGCTATGGCGTTCATAAGGTGGGTTTTGCCGAGGCCTACGCCGCCGTATAAAAACAGAGGGTTATACTCCGTCCCGGGAGATTCCGCAACGGCAAGACCGGCTGCATGGGCAAACTGATTGGAGCTGCCTACTATGAAATTGTCAAATCTGTAGCTGCTTGTAACTCCGTTGGAGCTTATTATTTTAAGAGACGGCGGTTCCTTATAATTTTCATTGTTAATATTAATTTTAATATTATATTCCCTGTTTGTTATAAATTCGGCCTGTTCCTTTATAATATCTATATATTTATTTTCCACTGTAGCCTTTACTATTGTGGAAGGAGCTTCCAAAATTATATTGTTTTCGTCTGCGGAAAGAAGAGAAAGCGTTTTTATAAAAGCACCCCAGGATGCAACGGATATATCGGAATTTAATTTTACCGCATTGGCTATTCTTTCCCATGTTTCCAAAAACTGCATTAAATAAGACTTCCTTTCTTTTTTCTTTATTTTAAAACAGCAAAAAAGAGCGGCTTACATACCATCTTATATTATAACATATCTAAACCGAAAATAGAAGAAAAATTTTTTTTATTTTACGGCAAAATGCACCGAAAATAATAAGCTTTAATTTGAGTTGAAAAAAGCCCGTTTTTATACGGACTTTTTCAATAAGCCGCAGGTCTTTTCCATCGGCAGACCTGCGTATTTATAAATTTATACATCTTCTGCAATTTTGTAGAGGAGCTTTTCCGTGTCCTCCCAGCCTAAACAGGCGTCTGTAATGGACTTTCCGTAGACATAATTATGACAGATGGGCTGGTTTCCTTCGAAAAGGTAGCTTTCAATCATAACCCCTTTTACAACATTTTTGAGTATAATGTTGCAGTTTCGGCTGTATAAGATTTCGCTTACTATTCTGGACTGTTCCTTAAATTTTTTGCCTGAGTTGGAATGATTTGCGTCAACTATTATAGCCGGGTTCTGATAAGTGCCCTTTGCGTAGAGGTCGGCGGCGAGGATAAGGTCCTCATAGTGGTAATTTTGTATGTTGTTACCGTGCTTGTTTGTGGAGCCTCTTAAAATAGCATGGGCATAGGGGTTTCCGCTTGTTTCCACCTCATAGTTGTTCTGTGTAAACTCGTGGCTTGCCTGAGCCGCCTTTATGGAATTAAACATAATTGTCAAATCCCCTGAGGTGGGGTTTTTCATACCAACGGGCACATCTATGCCGCTTGAAGCAAGTCTGTGCTGTTGGTTCTCAACGCTTCTTGCTCCCACGGCGATATAACCTAACATATCTTCAACATAGGGCAGATTGGCCGGATAGAGCATTTCGTCCGCCGCTGTCAGGCCGCTTTCCTTTATTGCTCTTATGTGCATATGTCTTAAGGCAAGTATGCCGTCCAGCATATTGGGCTTTTTTTCCGGGTCGGGCTGATGGAAAATTCCCTTATAGCCCTCCCCTGTTGTTCTGGGTTTAGCCGTGTAAATTCTGGGGATAATAAAGAGCTTGTCTTTAACCTTGTCGTTTACAAGGGCAAGACGGGAAATATACTCACAGACAGGATCCTCTCTGTCGGCGGAACAGGGTCCCACAATAACGATAAACCTTTCATCCTTTCCCTCGAATATGTCCTTAAGCTCTCTGTTACGCTTAGCCTTTATTTCCCGAAACTCCTTAGGCATTTCCATCATACTTATAACCTCTTCGGGAGAGGGCATTTTTCTTATTTTGGTAAAACTCATATTAATTTACTCCTTTAAACAAAAGCCCCAAGTCTCGGCAAGGGGCTTTTTATTTATCTTTTGTCTTTTTAAATCTGCTGAACAAAATCCGCAAGCTCTGAGACAGGGGCTTCTGCTTCGGCTACCGCTTCTCTTACGGCTTCATAGGGGGAAATTTTCTCTTCCTTCGCCTGAAGTTTCTTGTCAACAAGCCTTAAGTCAATCCTTCTGTAGTTATTCATACCCGTTCCGGCAGGGATAAGTTTACCTATAATAACATTTTCCTTAAGGCCTATAAGGGAGTCAATCTTTCCCTTTATAGCCGCTTCCGTAAGAACTCTTGTGGTCTCCTGGAAAGAAGCCGCCGCAAGGAATGAATCCGTTGCAAGAGAGGCCTTTGTTATGCCTAAGAGGGTTCTGCTGCCCATAGGCAAGGCAAGATAGCCCTTTAAAAGCTTAGGCAGACCTATTCTTTCGGCATATCCGTTGTATTCGTCTATTTTGTTGTTATAGCTTAAGAGGTTTCCGCTGTTTCCGGGCATATATTCATCCGCATCTACGGGAAGCTTTTCCATAATCTCGGCATTATAGGCAAAGATACCCTCGTTTAAAGCCACTGCGTTGTTGTTGTATACTTCTATATCGGCAGGCTTTTCTTCAGTGAATATTTCCTCGGCAGCCGTGCCGTAAATATACTCTGAATTTATCCTTGCGCTCTCAGCGTTCCGCTCTATGAAATCCCTTGTTATCTGTTCAAATTCAAGCCAGTCTACAAAGTTTCCGGCCATTATATTCGTGTCGCCGCCATCCTCTACTCTAACTCTCTTTAACATCTGATGGATAATAATTTCAATGTGCTTGTCGTTTATATCAACACCCTGAAGCCTGTAAACTCTCTGAACCTCTTTCAGGATATAGTCCTGAACACCTCTTATGCCGTTTATTCTGAAAATATCGTGGGGGTCGATTGAACCCTCTGTAAGGGGGTCGCCGTCGCCTATTTCAGTGTCGTTTAAAACCTTTATTCTTGTGCCGTAGGGTATCTGATATTCCGTTGTGTTTCCGTTCGTCTCCTCTATGAAAACCTTGTTCTGACCGGAAACATCGGAAACGGTAACCTTTCCTCCCTTTTCGGCAATTATGGCAACGCCCTTGGGCTTTCTTGCCTCGAAAAGTTCTTCAACTCTGGGCAGACCCTGTGTCAAGTCGTTTCCTGAAACGCCGCCGGTGTGGAAAGTTCTCATTGTAAGTTGAGTACCCGGCTCGCCTATAGACTGAGCCGCGATTGTACCTATGGATTCGCCTATTCTTACAAGTCTGCCGGAGGCCATATTAGCCCCGTAGCATTTGGAGCAGATACCGTTTTTGCAGTGGCAGGAAAGAATTGTTCTTATATATACCCTTTCAATTCCGGCGTTTACAACAGCCTCCGCCTTGTCGGGGGTTATCATAGAATCGGCCTTAACGAGAAGCTCTCCCGTTTCCGGATGATAGATGTCATATACCGAGAAACGGCCTCTGATTCTGTCCGCAAGGGGTTCTATTGTCTCCCTGCCGTCCATAAAGGCGGAAACCCACATTCCAGGAATTTCGTCAAGCCCCTCGGCACAGTCATAGTCTCTTATTATCATTTCCTGAGAAACGTCTACGAGACGTCTTGTAAGGTAGCCTGAGTCCGCCGTTCTCAGAGCCGTGTCGGAAAGACCCTTTCTTGCACCGTGAGCGGAAATGAAGTATTCCTGAACGGAAAGACCCTCACGGAAGTTGGCCTTTATGGGAAGCTCGATTGTGTCGCCTGTAGGCGAAGCCATAAGACCTCTCATACCCGCAAGCTGTTTAATCTGTCTGTTTGAACCTCTAGCTCCCGAATGAGCCATCATATATATGTCATTATACTGGCCTAAGTTGTCAAGGAGGGCGTCGGTAATCTTCTTGTCGGCTTCCTCCCAAACCTCTATAACTTTAGCGTGGCGTTCTTCGTCGGTCATAAGACCTCTTCTGAACATTTTTGTAATTTTTTCGACTTCCTTGTCGCCCTCTTCAAGATAGGTCTGTTTTGATTCGGGAATCTTCATATCGGAAACCGAAACAGTCAGAGCCGCCTTCGTAGAAAACTTAAAGCCCAAAGCCTTTATATTGTCGAGAACAACCGCCGTTTCCGTGGCGGGATGCTTATTTATACAGCGGTTTATAATCTTTTCCAGCTCTTTTTTGCCCGTTAAGAAATCTATTTCATATTCAAAGAGATTTTCCTCTTTGCTTCTGTCAACAAAGCCTATATCCTGGGGGATAATTTCGTTGAATATAATACGTCCTGTGGTTGTTTCTATAAGCTTAGAGCGTTCCTCGCCGTTTATATTAAGGGTTTTTCTTACCTTAATAGCCTCGTGGAGGGTTATGACATTGTTGTCATAGGCAAGTCTTGCTTCGTTTTCGTCCTTAAATATATGGACAAGATTGCCGTATTCGTCTCTCTTTTCCCCTCTTTTAAGGGTCAGATAATATATACCCAAAACCATATCCTGTGTGGGAACGGTCACGGGTTCTCCGTCTGAGGGCTTAAGGAGGTTATTGGGTGAAAGAAGCAGGAAGCGGCACTCCGCCTGGGCCTCAACCGACAGGGGAACGTGTATAGCCATCTGGTCGCCGTCGAAGTCGGCGTTATAGGCCGTACATACAAGGGGGTGAAGCTTTAAGGCCTTGCCCTCTACAAGTATAGGCTCAAAGGCTTGAATACCCAGTCTGTGGAGTGTAGGGGCACGGTTAAGCATAACGGGGTGTTCCTTTATAACGTTTTCCAAAACGTCCCAAACCTCGGGTTGTAATCTTTCAACCATTTTCTTGGCGGATTTTATATTGTGGGCAAGCTCCAGCTCCACAAGCTTTTTCATAACAAAGGGCTTGAAAAGCTCTATAGCCATTTCCTTAGGCAGGCCGCACTGGTAAATCTTAAGGGTAGGTCCTACTACAATAACGGAACGACCGGAATAATCTACTCTCTTTCCCAAAAGGTTCTGACGGAAACGGCCCTGTTTGCCCCTTAAAAGGTCTGAAAGGCTCTTTAAATTCCTATTGCTGGGGCCTGTTATGGCCTTTCCTCTTCTGCCGTTGTCTATAAGGGAGTCAACGGCCTCCTGCAGCATTCTCTTTTCATTTCTTATAATAATATCGGGGGCTTGAAGCTCTATAAGCCTTTTAAGACGGTTGTTTCTGTTTATAACACGTCTGTAAAGGTCGTTTAAGTCTGAGGTAGCAAACCTGCCGCCGTCAAGCTGAACCATAGGTCTAAGGTCAGGGGGAATAACGGGAATAGCGTCTAAAATCATCCATTCCGGCTTGTTTCCCGAGGTTCTGAAAGACTCTATAACCTCAAGCTTTTTAATTGTTTTAGCTTTTTTCTGCTTGGAAGCGGTTTTTCCGCTGTTTTTAAGTTCCTCTTTATACTTAGTTGCTTCTTCATCGAGGTCTATAGCCGAAAGAAGCTCTTTAACAGCCTCTGCACCCATACCTACTCTGAAAGTGTTTCCGTATTTGTCATAGGCCTCTCTGTATTCTCTTTCCAAAAGAATTTCTTTATAAGTTAGGTCGGTGTTTCCCGGGTCGAGAACAATATAGGACGCAAAATAGAGAACCTGTTCAAGCTTTTTGGGGCTTATTTCCAAAAGAATACCCATTCTGCTGGGAATACCCTTAAAATACCAAATATGGGAAACGGGAGCCGCAAGCTCAATATGACCCATTCTTTCACGTCTTACCTTAGACTTCGTAACCTCAACACCGCAGCGGTCGCAGACAGTACCCTTATAGCAAATACGCTTATATTTTCCGCAGTGACACTCCCAGTCTTTTGTGGGGCCGAAAATCTTTTCACAGAAAAGGCCATCCACTTCGGGCTTTAAAGTCCTGTAGTTGATTGTTTCGGGTTTTAAAACCTCTCCGTGAGACCATTCTCTTATTTTATCAGGAGATGCAAGTCCTATTTTAATTGAGTTAAAAATAATCTGATCTGAATCCTTATTTGCAGACATTTATTACCTCTCCTTTCATTAATCTTCTATATCGTCTGTTTCTTCTGTTCCGTCCGAATAGACATAGGCTTCGCCGCCGGGCTCTTCTATATCGTCCAAATCCTTTTCAACGTCCATAAGTTCTATATCGAGGCTGCTTAAGGTTATATCGTCCTCATCGTCTAAATCTACGCTGTCAAGGTTTAGGCTGCTTAAGACACCTTCTATAACGTCCCCTTCCTCTTCGCCCTCCGTAACGGCGTCCTCATCTACAGGCACAGGCCCCTTGGGGATTATTTGATCTTCGGTGCCTTCTATATTGACAGTCAGCTCATCAACATCGTCTATAGACTCCTTAATGTCGATTTCTTTGTTGTTTTCATCGAGAACCCTAATATCGAGACAGAGTGTCTGAAACTCTTTAAGAAGAACTTTAAAGGACTCGGGTATTCCCGGCTCAGGTATATTCTGACCCTTAACTATAGCCTCGTAGGTATTAATTCTTCCTACAATATCGTCCGACTTAATAGTAAGAATTTCCTGTAATGTGTAGGATGCGCCGTAGGCCTCCAAAGCCCAAACCTCCATCTCGCCGAATCTCTGGCCGCCGAACTGTGCCTTGCCGCCTAAGGGCTGCTGTGTAACAAGGGAATAGGGGCCTGTTGAACGGGCGTGGATCTTATCCTCTACCAAATGGTGGAGTTTGAGATAGTGCATAAAGCCTATGGTTGTGGCGTTGTCAAAGGGTTTGCCGGTGCGGCCGTCTCTAAGCTGAACACGGCCTGTGTGGTTAATGGGAATGCCTTTCCACTCCGCTCTGTGTTCCTTGTTGGACTCAAGATAGGCAAAAATTTCATCGTTTATTTTACCTTTCCACTTAACCTCAAAATCTTCCCATTCGGAGTTTGTGAAGTCGTTTGCAAGCTCAAGAGTGTCCATAATATCCTTTTCTCTTGCACCGTCGAAAACGGGGGTGGCTACTTTAAAACCCAAAACGTTTGCCGCAAGGCCTAAGTGAATTTCAAGAATTTGGCCGATATTCATACGTGAAGGCACGCCTAAGGGATTAAGCACAATGTCAAGAGGTCTGCCGTTGGGAAGAAAAGGCATATCCTCCACGGGAAGAATTCTCGAAACAACGCCCTTGTTTCCGTGACGGCCTGCCATTTTATCGCCTATGGAGATTTTTCTCTTCTGGGCAATGTAAACCCTGACAAGCTTATTTACGCCGGGACCCAGTTCATCGCAGTTTTCTCTTGTAAATATTTTAACGTCAATAACGGTTCCGCTTTCGCCGTGGGGAAGCCTTAAAGAATTGTCTCTTACCTCTCTGGCCTTTTCGCCGAAAATAGCCCGAAGCAGTCTTTCCTCCGCTGTAAGCTCCGTTTCGCCTTTGGGGGTTACCTTACCCACAAGAATATCATTTGCTTTTACCTCTACACCTATTCTTATAATTCCGTTTTCGTTAAGGTTACGGAGAGCGTCCTCACCTACGTTTGGAATATCGTTTGTTATTTCTTCGGCGCCTAACTTTGTGTCTCTTACTTTACACTCGTGCTCCTCTATGTGAACGGAGGTATATACGTCCTCGGCTACAAGCTTCTCCGAAAGGAGAATGGCGTCCTCATAGTTATAGCCTTCCCAGGTCATAAAGCCTATAAGGGGGTTCTTTCCCAGAGCAAGCTCCCCGTCTTTTGTGGAGGGGCCGTCGGCTATAATGTCGTCCTTTTCAACTCTGTCACCCTTGTTTACAATGGGCTTCTGGTTTATACAGGTAGACTGGTTGGAACGTGTAAATTTAATAAGGGAGTATCTGTCCTTTTCGCCCTTGTCTGTAACTATAACTATTTCGGCGGCGTCTACCGTGTCTACATAGCCACTGTTTCTTGCCACAACAACAACGCCCGAGTCTTTTGCGGTTTTATATTCCATACCCGTTCCCACTATGGGGCTGTCGGTGGTTAAAAGGGGCACAGCCTGACGCTGCATATTGGAACCCATAAGGGCTCTTGTTACGTCGTCATTTTCAAGGAAAGGAATAAGAGCCGTAGCCACGGAAACAAGCATTTTAGGGGATACGTCCATAAGCTCTACTCTGTCCTGGGCTATTTCCACGTTGTCAACGCCTAACCTTGCGGTAACCTTATTGTGAACAAAGTGATTTTCCTTATCGAGGCGTTCATTTGCCTGGGCGATAACATAGTCCTCCTCCTCGTCGGCGGTAATATATCTTACCTCGTCTGTAACAACTGACCTTCCGTCCTCCCCTTTAACAACAATTCTGTAGGGGGCTTCAATAAAGCCGTATTCATTTATTCTGGCATAGGCCGCAAGAGAGTTTATGAGGCCTATGTTGGGGCCTTCGGGGGTCTCTATGGGGCACATTCTTCCATAGTGGGAGGTGTGAACGTCACGAACCTCAAAACCTGCTCTTTCTCTGGAAAGACCGCCGGGGCCTAAGGCCGAAAGACGTCTTTTGTGAGTAAGCTCGCCTAAGGGATTGTTTTGATCCATAAACTGTGAAAGCTGGGAGCTTCCGAAAAATTCCTTAACGGCAGCCGTTACGGGTTTTATATTTATAAGAGTCTGAGGGGTGATGGCGTCCTTGTCCTGAGTTGACATTCTTTCCTTTACAACTCTTTCCATTCTCGAAATACCTATTCTGAACTGGTTCTGTAAAAGCTCTCCTACGGCTCTGATACGTCTGTTGCCTAAGTGGTCGATGTCGTCGTTGTTGCCGATACCGTAGTTGAGATGAATACAATAATTAATTGTAGCCATAATATCATCATAGGTAATATGCTTGGGGTTAAGCTTGCTCATATTCGTACGGAGACTTGCCTTTAAATTGTCCGTATCCTCGCAGTTTTCGAGTATTTCCTTTAAAACAGGGAAGTAAACAAGGTTTTCGTCCTTAAGGTTAAAATCCTCCGGCTTAAGGCCGTAGCTCTCTATAAAGGGTCTTAGGGCAACCTGCTTGTTTGTAAGTATCTTGCAACTTTCTCCGTCCTCTTTTATAATATAAACGGCGGCTATACCTGTGTTTTGGATTGCATCGCAAAACTCTCTTGTAAGCTTTGTTCCCGCTTCGCAGACAATCTCTCCCGTAAGGGGGTCTACTGTGTCCTCTGCTAATTTATAGCCCTTTATTCTGTTTTTAAGCAAAAGCTTCTTATTATATTTATATCTTCCTACCTTTGCCAAATCATATCTTTTGGGATCGTAAAATAAATTTCTTACGAGGGTTTCGGAAGATTCAACCGTAGGCGGTTCGCCGGGTCTTATTTTTTTGTAAAGTTCAATAAGAGCCTGCTCATATTCTGTCAGGCCGCTTCCGGAGTCGTCCTCGCCCTCTCTTCTCGCAATGTTATCCTTGCCCAGAGTAGCTATGATTTTGGGCTCATCGCCGAAAAGCTCGTATATTTCCTCATCTGTACCTAATTTTTTGGGACTTAAGGCTCTTACAAGTATAGTAACGGGCAGCTTTCTCGTTTTGTCTATTCTTACGTTAAATACATCGTTTGAATCCGTTTCATATTCAAGCCACGCACCTCTGTTGGGTATAACCTGGGATGTTAAGAGGTTTTTGCCTGTTTTGTCCTTTTCCGTGGCGAAGTAGATACCGGGGGAGCGGACAAGCTGGCTTACTATAACTCTCTCGGCTCCATTTATGACGAAAGTTCCCGTGTCGGTCATAAGGGGAAAATCTCCCATAAAAATTTCCTGTTCCTTTATTTCGTCAAGCTCCTTGTTTATAAGCCTAATCTTAACATATAAAGGGGCGGCATAGGTTGCGTCACGTTCTTTACATTCCATGATTGTGTATTTGGGAGGCCTGTCAAGAGAGAAATCCAAAAATTCAAGTATAAGATCTCCGTTGTAGTCTTTTATAGGAGATATATCGTCGAACACTTCCCTGAGTCCGTCGGTTTTAAACCAGTCATAGCTGTTCTTTTGAAGCGCCAGCAGGTTAGGCATTTTTAATACTTCCTGAACGGTTTCATAGCTCATTCTCTGAACGTGGCCCAGTTTAACAGGCTTTATTCTGTTTTTTTCCATACACCATCACTCCTTATATATTTTGTATTCCAAGCATACAAATACACCGAAAAACCCTTATTTTTTAATTTGGGATTCGGCGCCGCATAACCATATATAGTTAAAAAATTAATTTTTTATCAATATATGTCATAGACTTTCTTTTTCCTTTGTAAAAAAAATTAATTTACTATTGTATTTAAATCGATTTTATGATATAGTGTATTTAAGGAATCAGCAAATTCTCTAAACACAACAGGATATAACAAAAATCGACTTTCCCTTAGGTATACTAACCAAAAGGGATTTAGTTAACTATTATACAGCCTTTTTGCCCTTTTTGTCAAGGGTTTTTTTTAATTTATTCCATTTTTTATGAAATTTTTTAAATAAAGCCGCGATTCTTTTTTTACATAAGCAAATTGTTCTGTGATGTAAAAATGTTTAACTTGACAGAAGTGCATAAATGTTATAATCCCATCTTTAACACTTGGAAAAGAGCGAAGAGGCAGAAACCGTTG
>JAJQFB010000130.1 GCA_021201395.1 Clostridiales bacterium
TCTGTGGCTTAGCACCATTTTTTTAGTTATACTCCTAAACTCAGGTATTATAATAAAGGCAAAACCTAAATATGTCAAGAAATTTTTTTGTAAAGGCAAAAATTTTTTGTTTTTTTGTATGAGCAATAATAATCCCCCTTATATACATACATTTCAATATGTTTTATAAAGGGGATTTTATAAGCTCCGGTTTTGTTTATTTTTCTATTTCCTTAATGAGATTTACCATTTCCAGAGCGGAAAGGGCACAGTCATAGCCTTTGTTGCCGGCTTTTGTTCCGGCTCTTTCTATGGCCTGTTGGATTGTGTCTGTTGTTACAACTCCGAAAAGCACGGGAACACCCCTCTTTAAGGAGGTCTGGGCTATGCCCTTTGAAACCTCGCTGCATACAAGCTCATAGTGGCTTGTGGAGCCTCTTATAACAGCGCCTAAACAGATGACGGCATCGTATTTTCCCGACTGTGCCATTTTATCCGCAATAAGGGGAATTTCAAAAGCACCGGGAACCCAGGCAACGTCAATGTTTTCATCGGGAACCTCGTGTCTCTTAAGGCCGTCCAAAGCCCCGGATAAAAGCTTAGACACTATAAATTCGTTAAATCTTGCACATACAATACCGACCTTAATTCCGTCGGCAACTAATTTTCCTTCAAATGTTTTCATTTTTATTTTCCTCCATGTTTTAATTTCTGATTAATTTTTCCTGTAAAGCCTCCTGAAGCACAGCGGAAAAGTTAATGTGTGCCGCTTCTGCCTTAGTATTTAACCACGCAGGAATAGTACAATTTTTTCTGACAGCTTTTTTTCCGTATTTCTCGGCATAGCTGTCCATATCAAGGACGATAAGACTTACAAAACCGCCCTCATATTCATCGGCTTTAACAAAGTTTATTTCGCTTGCCCTCGGAATATCTTCTCCGTCCTCAAGAGAGGTTAAAACCCAACCGCTTGCCGCATCAACAGCCATTTCCATAGCCTCAGGAAAAGTGTCTCCCTCTGTAACACAGCCTAAAAGATCAGGCACTACGGCAGTATAACCGCCGCTTTTATTCGGATAAAAACAAGCCGGATAAACTAATTTCATATAAATTACCTCCTACTCAATCATTTTAATATTATATTGCAAACCGAATCCCTTAATCCAACCCTGCCTGCTTTAATACTGTTTTTGCCGTTAAGGGGTCTAAATCCTTGCCGTGATAGGGTATAGTTACCTTTCCTTTTTTTACAGGATGTTTATATTGATAATGCGAACCGCTGACACTATGCAGATACCATCCGTCTTTTTTATTATCTTTTCAATCTCTCGAAATCTCATTCTTTAATCCTCTTACATATATTATAACACGCATAATACGCATTGTCAAGGCAATGATTTAATATATTGTTACAAATCCAGAAAATGCCCCATTTTTTCTTTTTTGGTTTTGAGGTAGAATTCATCGCTTTCGTTGGGCTCTATCTGTATGGGGACTCTTTCGGTTATTTCTATGCCGTAGCCGGAGAGGCCTGTCAGCTTTTTGGGGTTGTTTGTCATAAGCTTAAGCTTTTTTACACCTAAATCCACAAGAATCTGGGCACCTATGCCGTAGTCTCTTAAATCCTCGGGGAAACCCAAGGCTATGTTAGCCTCTACTGTGTCAAGGCCTTTGTCCTGAAGCTCATAGGCTTTGAGCTTGTTTATAAGACCTATGCCTCTGCCCTCCTGACGCATATACACAAGAACCCCTCTGCCCTCTTCGGCGATTTTCTTCATAGCGGCGGCGTACTGCTGGCCGCAGTCACAGCGGCAGCTTCCCAGTGCGTCCCCCGTAAGACATTCCGAGTGAACACGGCAGAGAACAGGCTTTCCGTCGGAAATATCTCCTTTTACGAGGGCTACATGGTGTTCTCCGTTAAGCTTGTTTATATAGCCGTGAATCGTAAAATCGCCGTAGCGTGTAGGCATCTTCGCCGTGGCAACTCTTTCCACAAGCTTTTCACGCTTGATTCTGTAGGCTACAAGGTCTGCTATGGTTATAAGCTTAAGGCCGTGATTTTTGGCAAAGGCCGCAAGGTCGTCACGTCTTGCCATTGTTCCGTTTTCGTTCATAATTTCACAGCAAAGCCCTACAGGCTTAAGCCCTGCAAGCTTGCACAGGTCAACCGTGGCCTCGGTGTGGCCTATTCTCTTTAAGACCCCGCCCTCTCTTGCCTTAAGGGGAAACATATGGCCGGGGCGTCTGAAATCAGAGGGTTTGGCTCCGTCCTCGGCGGCTTTCATAGCCGTTATTGAACGTTCATAGGCGGAGACGCCTGTTGTTGTGTCTATGTGGTCGATTGAAACCGTAAAGGCTGTTTCGTGGTTGTCCGTATTGTGTTCAACCATCTGGTCAAGCTTAAGCTTTTCTACATATTCCGCCGTCATAGGCATACAGATTATTCCCTTTGCATAGCTTGCCATAAAATTAACGGCGGCAACATCTGCAAACTGGGCGGCGACAATAATGTCCCCCTCGTTTTCCCTGTCCTCATCGTCAACGGCAACGATCATTTTGCCTTTTTTAATGTCTTCGATTGCTTCTTCAATGGTGTTTGTTATAAATTTTTCCATTAATATCCTCCTCGTTTTTATTAAAAGCCGTTTTCCGCAAGAAACTCGAGAGTTATTTCCTCGGTTTTTTTCGGTTTTTTGCTGTTCAAAAAGTGTTCCGTATACTTCCCTATTATATCCGTTTCAAGGTTTACAATATCCCCCGGCTCCTTTTCCGTAAGAGTTGTTTCGCCGCTTGTGTGGGGTATGACCCCTACTGTAAAGGAAGTCTCGCCTACGCCCATAACCGTAAGGCTTATGCCGTCTATGGCAATGGAGCCCTTTTCAACTATATAATAGAGAAGCTCCCTGTCGGCTCCTACCGTTACAATAGTTGCAATTCCCTCTTGGGAAAGGCTTAAAATTTCTCCCGTGCCGTCTATATGGCCGGAAACTATGTGGCCGCCTAACCTGCCGTTTGCGGCGAGGGCTCTTTCGAGGTTTACACGGCTTCCCGCTCTCAGCCTGCCTAAGGAGCTTCTTCTCAGGCTTTCCGCCATAACGTCCGCCCGGAAACAGTCTCCCTCTGTCTCCACAGCCGTAAGACACAGACCGTTTACGGCTATGCTGTCGCCTATTTTAACGTCCCCCATGATTTCAGGGGCTTCAATTTCAAGTCTTGCAAAATCCCTGCCAGATTTAAGGGAAACAACCCTTCCAATCGTTTCTATTAGACCCGTAAACATTAAACCACCTCATATTCCAAAAGTATATCGCAGCCTGTTTTTTTGACAACAGGCTCCCCTAAGCTTATACAGTCTCTGACCTTTTCTATTCCTTTTCCCTCTACGGGGGTTTTGGCCTCTCTGCCGCCTAAAATTTTGGGGGCTGTGAAAACAAAGAGCTTGCTGCAAAGACCCTCGCTTAAAACGGAAAAGTTTATGTCGCCGCCGCCCTCTACAAGGAGGCTGTCTATTTTAAGTTTGCCTAATTTTGAGAACAAATCTCTTAAATCGATATGCCCCTCTTTTTCCTTTACGAAAAGGACGTTTATGCCGCTCGCTCTCAGAGCCTCCGCTTTTTCGGCTTCTCCTGTCACGGCGGCGACTATGGTTTCGTATTTGCCGGCGGTTTTGACTATTTTGCTCTCTAAGGGTATTTTCAGCGAAGAATCGCAGATTATTCTGACAGGGCCGGGTCTGCCGGGGATTCGGCAGTTTAACATAGGGTCGTCGGCCAAAACCGTGTTTATTCCGGCTAAAATTCCTCTGTAAATTCCTCTCATTTCGTGAACAAGCTTCCTTGACTCTTCACAGCTTATCCACTTTGAATCCCCCGAATATGAGGCGATTTTTCCGTCCGCTGTCATAGCGTATTTGCATACGCAGTAGGGCAGCCCTGTTTTTATATAGTGAAAGAAAACCTTGTTTATACTGTCGCATTCCTCTTTTAAAACGCCTTTTATAACCTCTATGCCGTTTTTTTCGAGAATTTCACAGCCCTTGCCGTTTACAAGGGGGTTAGGGTCGTCTGAGCCTATGAAAACCCACTTTATTTTGTGTTCTATGATGGCCTCCGTGCAGGGGGGCTGTTTGCCGTAGTGGCAGCATGGCTCTAAGGTTACGTACATATCCGCCCCGGCACAGTCATCCTTAAGGTTTGAGAAAGCGTCTCTTTCGGCATGGAGATCTCCGCAGCGATGGTGCCACCCTTCCGCTAAAATCCTGCCGTTTTTAACTATAACCGCACCCACCATAGGGTTCGGACTCACGAAGCCCTGACCCTTAAGGGCATTTTTAAGGGCAAGCTTCATATAAAATTCGCTGTCCGCCAAAATATCATCTCCTTTTTTGCAAAAAAAATGACGGTTTAAAACCGTCGGGGAAAAACAATATCAAAAAAACAAGGCACACAAAACAAAAATCAAAAAAAGCAAGCCTTATCTTCTTCCATCCGGACTTTAACCGTCGGCTTTGGACCTTCACCAAATCAGCCTGAAAATAATTTCAAAGGCTCGCGGGCTTTAACCGCCGATAAGGAATTTCACCTATCCCCGAAGATTTTTAACGTCCTTATTATACACCTTCTTTAAGCGGTTTGCAATACCTAATTTAAAAAAATGTTGAAATATATTATTCGTTTTTATAATAATTATACTGTTGAATTTTAGGCTTACGGGGTGTATAATATATATAAGAAAATAATTTGCCAAGGAGGTATTTTTTATGAGCTGTTTATATTGCGACGACAAGGCAAAGCTTGACTCTCTTATGATTCCCATCTGCGACCTTAAGGTTTCAAAGCTTTATCTCTTTAGGGAACAAACCTACTACGGAAGATGTGTCGTAGCCTATAAAGACCACGGCAGGGAGCTTTTTGACCTGTCAGACGAAGAGGCTGCGGAGCTGTTTGCGGACGTTAAAAGAGTAGGCGCCGCTATTAACAAGGCCGTTAAGCCTGCAAAGGTAAACTACGGTATGTTTTCGGATACCCTGCCCCATCTCCACGTACATATTGCCCCCAAACAGGAGGGCGGCCACACCTTCGGCGGAACCTTCGAAATGAACGTTAATCCGCCCAAATATCTGACAGATGATGAATATGCCGAAATAATAGCTAAAATCAAAGAAAATCTGTAAAAAATAACGGAGCCGTGAATATAATTTGTCGGCTCCGCTTTTATTTTACTCTGTTATTTCACTTTGTTACCGCTGTTCCATAGACTTAAATACGCTTCCTATAAAGAAGAAAATCAGCTTCTTTATAACCGAAATTATAAAGGCCGAAACAATTATTTTTGTCAAAAGCTCCGAAGCAACGGGAAGATAGTCCGTAAAGACACAGCCTGCCTCCTGATAGGGCTTGTAGTAAACCATATCGAACATTTGGCTGAAAAGGTACATCTCAAGAGAAACAACCGAAACAGTCTTAGCCGCCCATGCTATAGGCTTAAAGGGGCAGTTCAGGTCGCAGACAAGAATAATTATAAGCGCTGAGCCCATAAAAGCCGGCAGGGAGGAATATCCCGAATTATTTGAATAGCCCAAATAGCTCCAGTCGAAAATATCTCCGCCGCAGTGACCGTAGGTTCCGTAGGCTGCGGAAAAAACCACGGCGGCTATAAGAGCTATATTTATAATGGGATTAATTCTTACCTTATACTCCCGTATGTATGCTCCTATGAAATAATAGCCCGTCACATAGAGTATGAGCCACGTAGCCGGAACAACATCGTAGATAAGGGGTCCCATAGCTGTAAGAAAAACAAGCGTCAATATCAGAATCTCCTTTTTTGCCCTTGTTTCAAGACCGTGGTAGGCCTTATTCAGAAATGGTATAACAAGGAGAATACCTATGTAAAGCTTTACATACCAACCGTAGTTAAAATAAAGAAGCTTGTCTAAAACATACTCCCGGGTAAGTTCTATTCCGTGAATGTGAAAATCCACAAAAAGCCTTACGGTACAGCAGACAATGTGGGTCATAAGCATGGGAAATACGGCTTTATAGTGGTTAAAGGAAACGTCTTTGTCTGTTTTGAAATAGCCCGTTATAATCATAAACAGAGGCACAGCCGTTAAAACAAGCCACCTGAGAGCCGTAGCGTGAAGCATAGCCGTCCCCTCGATTGGGGCACTGTAATATTCCGTATCGCCGAAAAAATGTATAAAGGGCACGAACAATATGGCTATAATACGGGCTATATCCATACCGAATTCACGTCCTGTTTTTATATTCTCCCTTTTTTCAACGGTTATAAGCCCCCGAAGCCCTATAACCCTCAGGAGATTGTCCAAAACAAACCAAACAACATTTAAACAGATAAAAACAAGCCCTGACCAAAGTAAAAGCGTTATCCAGTCTCCCTCGGGAAAATACCAGGGTTCAAGGCAGTTTGCCCCATATATTGAAATCATTAAAAATGCAAATTGTTTTCTCAAATTCATATCGGTTATCCTTTTTTAATAATAAAAATAAATTGCCGAAAGATGTCCTTTTAAAAGGATACCATTTTAAATCTAAATAGTCAATATTTTTAATATTTTTTAATTTTTTTCCATAAAATTTTGAGGAAATCTTAAAGAATTGTAAAAAACAACTTATATTGCCTAAGGAACCGCTGATTAATTAGCTCTTCGCATTTTCACCGCCGATTTTTCCGATTGCTTCGTCACGCATTTTCGACATAGGCTCCGGCTATGCCCTCAAATGCTTTCCTCGCACTCGAAAAAATCTGCGGCAAATCTGCTTCGGCGAATTAATCATCGCTTCCCTAGTGGTAATCTTTTTTATCATACATCTGTTTTACCGCAAAAAGAGGATTTCTGCTCATTAATCTGAGTGAAAATACCCTTTTTGCGGCAGGATTGTTTTTTTACGGCCCCTGCTTTTCTTTTGCGTTTTTCATTAATTACAGCTTTTCAAGCTTTTCTTTTAAAATTTTGTTTACGGTTTGGGGGTTTGCCTTGCCTTTTAAGGCTCTCATTGTTTGGCCTACCAAGAAGCCGAAGGCCTTTTGTTTTCCGCCTTTATAGTCCTCTACGGATTTAGGATTGCTTTTCAATACTTCGTCTATTGTGTCGGAAACGAGGCTGTCGTCATTTAGCATCATAAGGCCTTTTTCCTTTATATAGGCTTCGGGGTCGATGTTGTCCTTGAAAAGTGCTTCGAAAACCTCTTTTTCGGCGTTTCTGTTGATTTTGCCGGAAACCGTCAGCTCTATTATTTTTGCCGTTTTCTCGGGGTCTACGGATATTTTGTCAGCCGAGGTCCGGGCTTCGGCTATGAGGCGCATAAGCTCTCCGGTTATAAGGTTGCAGACCTCTTTGGACTGTTTGCAGATTTCGGCGGTCTCTTCAAAGAGAATAGCTAAATCGTGTTCCGACGTGAGAACCCTTGCGTCATAATCCGTAAGGCCAAGCTCGCTGACATATCTCACTCTCTTAGCCTCCGCCGTTTCGGGCATTTCCCTCTTTGCCCTGTCAATCCATTCCTCGGATATTTCTATGGGAAGAAGGTCGGGCTCGGGGAAATATCTGTAGTCCTGGGCGTTTTCCTTTGAACGCATAGCGTAGGTTGCGTCTTTGTTTTCGTCCCAGCGGCGTGTTTCCTGAATTATTCTCTTTCCCATCTCAATTTGCTCTATCTGACGCTTCGATTCGTAGACAATGGCTCTGCTTATGGCCTTAAAGGAGTTTATGTTTTTCATCTCCGTACGGGTGCCGAACTCCTTTTGTCCCTCGGGGCGGACAGACAGGTTTACATCGGCTCTCATAGAACCCTCCTGCATTTTACAGTCTGAAACCCCCAAATAAATAAGTATTTCTCTCAGCTTTTCAAGATAGGCTATGACCTCGTCGCCGCTTCTGAAATCAGGCTCGGAAACTATCTCCAAAAGAGGTACGCCGCAGCGGTTGTAGTCAACAAGGGTAGAGTCCTCCCATGGGTCGTGAACAAGCTTTCCTGCGTCCTCCTCCATATGAATCTCGTGGATTCCTATGGATTTTTTTATGCCGTTTACCTCTATATCCACATGGCCGTTTCGGCAAATAGGCAGGTAAAGCTGGCTTACCTGATAGGCCTTAGGCAGGTCGGGGTAGAAATAGTTTTTTCTGTCGAATTTGTTATATCTCGTTATCTCGCAGTTTGTGGCAAGACCCGTCTTTACGGCAAACTCAACAACGCTTTTGTTAAGGGTAGGCAGGACGCCGGGCAGGCCGCTGCAAACGGGGCAGACGTGGGTGTTTGGGGCGCCGCCGAATTCGGTTGTGCAGGAGCAGAAAATTTTTGACTTTGTGGCAAGCTCCACATGAACCTCAAGACCCATAACTGTTTCCCAAGTCATTATAAACAGCCTCCTTTCGTAATTTCAAAGGCTTTTTTATGGAAGTCCGTTTCCTGCTGATAGGCATAGGCCGCCTTAATGAGTTTGGCCTCGGAGAAAGCTTCGCCTATAAGCTGCATACCTACGGGCAGACCCTTTCTGTCAAAGCCGCAGGGCAGAGAAACCGCCGGTATGCCCGCAAGATTTACGGAAACTGTGTATATATCCCCCAAATACATTTTAAGGGGGTCGAAAATGTTTTCTCCTATTTTAAAGGCTGTTGTAGGCGCCACGGGAGAAAGTATCATATCGTATTTTTCAAAGGCTTCGCTGAAGCTGTCCTTTATTAAGCCTCTGGCCTGTAAGCCCTTTTTATAGTAGGCGTCATAATAGCCGGAGCTTAAAACGAAAGAGCCTAACATAATACGTCTTTTAACCTCCATACCGAAGCCCTCGCTTCTTGAGTTAAAGAAAACATCTAAAAGATTTTCACCGTTGGGGCTTCTGTAGCCGTACTTTATGCCGTCATAGCGGCTTAGGTTGGAGCTTGCCTCGGCGCAGGCGATTATATAATAAGCAGGAACGGCATAGTCAACAATGGGCATTTCAAATTCGCATATTTCAGCCCCCATAGCCTTAAATTTATCTGCCGCCGCCAAAACCGCTGTCTTTACTTCGCCGTCAAGGGCGCTTGCGTAGTAGTTTGTGGGTATGCCTATTTTAAGACCCTTTACATCTCCGTCAAAGGAGGTCGAAAAGTCATAGCTGAAGCCCTTAACCGAGGTTGAATCCCTCTTGTCGTGGCCTGAAATTTCCGAAAGAATCTCGGCACAGTCCTTTACGTCTTTGCCTATGGGGCCTATTTGATCGAGAGAGGAGGCGAAAGCCACAAGGCCGTAGCGTGAAACTCCGCCGTAGGTGGGCTTTATGCCGCTTATGCCGCAGAAGGAGCAGGGCTGGCGGATAGAGCCGCCAGTGTCGGAGCCTAAAGCATAGGGAACAAGCCCTGCCGCCACTGCCGCAGCAGAACCGCCGGAGGAACCGCCGGAAACTCTCTCAAGGTCAAAGGGATTTTTGGTAACACCGTAATAGGAGGTTTCCGTTGAGCCGCCCATAGCAAATTCGTCAAGGTTCGTCTTTCCCACGATTACGGCACCCATAGCCTTTACCTTTTCCGTAACTGCGGCATCGTAGGGAGGCTTAAAGTTATAGAGCATTTTGGAGGAACAGGTTGTAAGAATGTCTTTGGCGCAGATGTTGTCCTTAATTGCCATAGGAACCCCTGCAAGGGGAGAGGTAAGCTCTTCCGAGTCTATTTTTGCCTGAACCTCTTCCGCCTGTTTTAAGGCTTCCTCCTCTAAAAGAGTTACAAAGCTGTTTATTTCTCCGTCCTTTTTCTTTATATTTTCAATATAAGCCTTAGTTGCTTCAACAGAGCTTATTTCCTTGTTTTTTATCATGCACCCTATTTCAAGGGCTGTTTTATCATATAATTCCATTTTCGCCCCTCCTTATTCAACGGTTTTAGGTACTTGAAAGCAGCCGTCCTTTTTCTTGGGAGCATTTTGCAGAATAAGCTCTCTGTCAAAGGAGGGTTTGGCTTCGTCGGTTCTGAAATTGTTGGTATAATCAAAGGGGTGGCTCATTGCCTCTCTGTTTTCAGTGTCAAGCTCGCCTAATTTGTCAACGTAGCTTATAATTTTGGACAGGTCTGTCTTTTCCTTTTCTTTTTCTTCCTCCGTCAAACGGAGCCTTGAAAGCTCTTCAAGGTAGTCTATTAATTTATCGTCTATAATCATTTTTATCAGCCTTTCTAAAAAAATTAAGAAATTAAGGTACAAGTCTTAAGGTGTCTCTGGGGAACATAGAGGTCTGTCTTATGTTTGTAAAGTCCAAAAGCTGCATAGTGAATCTTTCAAGACCCATTCCCAATCCCCCGTGGGGAGGACAGCCGTATTTGTGGAGCATAAGATAGCTTTCAAAATCAGAGGGGTCAAGACCCTTAGACTTCATTTTTTCAATCTGTTCCTTATAGTTGTGGATTCTCTGCCCCCCGGTCGTTACCTCAAGCCCTCTGAAAAGCAGATCGAAGCTCAACGTATATTTGGGGTTTTCAGGGTCGTCCATTGTGTAGAAAGGACGTTTTTTAACGGGATAGTGGGTTACGAAAACAAAGTCGCTGTTATAGTCCTCCTTAAAGAGCTTTCCTATAAGCCTTTCCTCCTCGGGTTCAAGGTCATAGGGGTCTCTTATGGAGCGGTTATATTTTTCAGCCGCCATTTCCTTGGCTTCCTTAAATGAAACGCAGGGAATGGATTCAACCTCGGGTACCTCCGCCTGTAAAATTTCCAAATAGGGGGCGTATTCCTCCTTAAGATAATTAAGGGCATATTTTATCATACCCGTTTCCATATTTATAACGTCATAAAAATCCTTTATAAAACCCATCTCAAAGTCAACGCTTATATATTCGTTTAAGTGGCGCATTGTGTTGTGCTTTTCGGCTCTGAAAACAGGGGCAATCTCAAAAACTCTTTCGTATATGGGTATCATTGTCTGCTTGTAAAACTGGGGGCTTTGGGCAAGATAGGCCTTTTTTCCGAAGTATTCGAGCTTAAATATATTAGAACCCCCCTCTGCGCCGGAGGATACGATTTTGGGAGAGAAAATCTCCGTAAAATCGTTCTTTTCAAGGTACTGCCTAAAGCCTCTTATAAGACCCTCCTCTATTTTAAAGGTGCTTCTTCTTTTTTCGTTCCTTAAAATAATGGGACGGACGGCAATCTCGTTTTCAAGGGCGATGTCCAGCTTATAGTCGTTTACCTTTATGGGCAGTTCCTTTTCGGGAACGGAAATAAGCTCAATATCCTCAACCAAAATCTCAAGACCGTGAGGCGCCTTTTCGTTTTTAACAAGGTTTCCCTTTACTCTTATTGAATTTTCGACTCTCAAAATCCTCTTTTCGTCCTCTGTTCCCCTTTTGTCATATACACACTGTATAAGGCCGTTAATCTTACGGAGCATTATAAAGGTAACTCCGCCTATGTCCCTGATGTTGTAGATTGTGCCGTGGGTGTAGATTCCCTCTCTCTCATTCTCTTTAAGAGCCAAAATATCGAAAAGGCACAAATCTCTCTTAATGTTCTTTCCGTCAACGGTTTTCATAAAATTCACTCCTTAAAATAAAAACTCTCTCCTTAAACCAAAAAAGCCCCAAGACATATTATGTAAAAGTCTTAGGACGATAAATAACCGTGGTACCACCTAAATTAACAGTTCCTCCTGTTATCTCCGAAAAGCGCTGTAACGTGCGCCGAACGTGTACGCCTACTGAAAAGGCTTATAAAAAGCCTCTCTTTCGGGCACAGGCTCCGGGGTGTTCTTCACCGGTTTGTGTCAATACCGAAAATCTCAGTCTATGTTTTCGGCTCCCTGTAAGGTAGCTAACCGTTACTTTTCCTCATCACTGCCTGTAAAAATCTGTTCTGTAAATATTAATATACCACAACATAAAAAATAATGCAAGCCCCAATTTAAAATTTTTAGCGAAATTTTACCATAGGAATCGCTGATTAATTAGCTCTTCGCAGCTTCACCGCCTATTTTTCCGATTGCTTCGTCACGCATTTTCAGCGTAGGCTCCGGCTGCGCCCTCAAATGCCTTCCTCGCACTCGAAAAAATCTGCGGCAAATCTGCTTCGGCGAATTAATCATCGCTTCCCATAATTTTTTGAAATGTCCGATTTGATATTGCAATTTACAGGCAAAATGTGATACAATGAAATAAGCGAAAATATATATTTATGAAATAAGGTGTATATATGAAAAAAGTAAAATTTGAAGCTGTAGCCGAGGCTGTGGCGGAGCTTTGTATTAAATCAAATTGCGTATTGAATGACGATATAAAAAGGTGCTTCGATGAATATATAAAAATTGAAGAATCGGAGATTGCCGTTAATATACTTAATAATCTTAAAATAAACGCAGAAATAGCCGAGGAAAAGATGATGCCTATATGTCAGGACACGGGTATGGCTGTTGTTTTTATTGAAACAGGTCGGGAGGTCTATATAGAGGGAGGCTTGCTTTCCGACGCAGTAAACGAGGGAATCAGAAAGGGATATACAGAGGGATATCTCCGAAAATCCGTTGTTTACGACCCTGTAATAGAGAGAATAAACACAAAGGACAATACTCCTGCCGTTATTCACTATGACATAGTAAAAGGGGATAAGCTTAAAATAACAGTCGCTCCCAAGGGCTTCGGCTCCGAGAATATGTCAAGGATATATATGCTTAAGCCCTCTGACGGCAGAGAGGGAGTTATTGACTGTGTTTTAAAGACAATTAAAGAGGCCGGCCCCAACCCCTGCCCTCCTATGATAGTGGGCATAGGTTTAGGCGGAAATTTTGAATACAGTGCATATCTTGCCAAAAAAGCCCTTTTAAGGCCTGTAGGTGTAAATTCCGATAAAAAATATCTGTGTGAAATAGAAAAAGAAGTTTTGGAAAAGGCTAATAAAACAGGCATAGGCCCCCAGGGCTTGGGAGGAAGAACCACGATTCTCTGGGCGGCAGCGGAGGACTACCCCACTCATATAGCCGGTATGCCCGTTGCCGTAAACATAAGCTGTCACGTTACAAGACACGGAGAGGTTATACTTTAAAACACTGTAAAGGAGCATTTATATGAATGTAAGCTTAAAAACTCCTGTTTCGAGAGAGGGAGCAAGAAAGCTTAAAGCAGGGGATATTGTTAAAATTACGGGAATAATTTATACCGCCAGAGATGCGGCGCATAAGAGAATGCTTGAAAATAGGGAAAAAGGTTTTCCTATGGAAATAAAAGACTGTTGTATTTACTTTGCAGGGCCTTCCCCAACAAAGCCGGGGGATGCCGTAGGTTCTATAGGACCTACCACAAGCTACAGAATGGATAAATATTCTCCGGAAATGATAAAATACGGCGAAACGATTATGATAGGCAAGGGCAAAAGAAGTTTTGAGGTTATTGAGGCTATGAAAAAATACGGCTGTGTTTATATAGGAGCCATAGGAGGAGCCGGAGCTTTGCTTGCTTCCCATGTTTTGGAATGTGAAACAATAGCCTATGAGGATTTGGGGGCGGAGGCGATTCACAGGCTTTATGTAAAGGACTTCCCCGGAATTGTGGTTATAGACGCCGAGGGAAATAACCTCTACGAAACAGAACCTGAAAAATACAGAAGAAATTAAGGTGATATTATGCTTAAAGGAAAAAATATTGTTATAGGACTGACAGGCTCCGTAGCAGTTTATAAAATATGCGGGCTTATAAGACTTCTTGTAAAGGCCGGCTGTCACGTTGATACAATTATGACGGAAAGTGCCGCAAGGTTTATAAACCCTTATCTTATAGAGGAGCTTTCAAAAAGCAAGTGTATTACGGATACATTTGAAAGGGTAAATGAATTTGACGTAAAGCACATTTCACTTGCAAATAAGGCGGATATATTTATTATAGCTCCTGCTACGGCAAATGTTATAGGGAAAATAGCCAACGGTATAGCGGACGATATGCTTACTACAACTGTTATGGCGGCTAAGTGTAAAAAAATAATAGCTCCGGCAATGAACCCCAATATGTATTCAAATCCCATATTTCAAAATAATTTGAAGAAGCTTTCCGAATATGGGGATTATATGATATTGCCTACAGGCAGAGGCGAGATGGCCTGCGGAGATTTCGGCGACGGAAGAATGCTTGAGCCCAAGGAGATTTTTGCCTGTATAAAAAGAGAGCTTTCCTATGAAAAAATTTTGAAGGGAAAAAACGTGCTTGTTACCTGCGGAGCCACTGTGGAGGATATTGACCCGGTAAGGTTTATAACAAACCATTCCAGCGGCAAAATGGGATTTGCCATAGCGGAAGCCGCTGCGGCTATGGGAGCGGAGGTAACACTTATTAAAGCCAACACAACAGCAGAGGTACCCTTTGGGCTTAATATTATAGATGTAAAATCGGCGGCGGATATGTTTGAAGTTGTTAAAGACAATTATGAAAAAGCCGACTATATTTTTAAGGCCGCTGCAGTGGCTGACTATACACCTAAGGAAAAGGCTCATAATAAAATAAAAAAATCCGGCGGAAATATGACATTAGAGCTTAAAAGAACAGAGGATATACTTAAATTTTTGGGTAAAAACAGAAAAGAAAATACTAAAATATGCGGCTTTTCAATGGAAACCGAGGATTTAATAAAAAACAGCAAAAAAAAGCTTGAAGAAAAAAACGTGGATATGATAGCCGCAAACAGCATATCCGACAAAGACAGCGGCTTCGGCACGGACACAAACAAAATTATACTTCTCACTAAAAACGGTAAAAAAGAACTCCCTCTTATGTCAAAGGAGGAATGTGCCTGTGAGATTATAAAAGCTCTTGGGAACAGCTGATTAATTAGCTCTTCGCATCTTCCCTCCGAGCAGCTGCTCTTCACCTAACTGTTAATAAATAATATCAGTAACCGTTTGGATTGGGTATCGGAACGGTTACTTTTTTGTTATGTATCGAATTATTTTAACAATAACCGCAGCTGTCAAAACAACTGTATATAAACATTTATTTACGTCAAAAAAATAGGTTGTAATTCAGACTTGTTTATTATAAAATAGTTGTAGCGGATAATATTTTTTTGAGGTGAGAATATGAAAAAAATTGTTTTGACGGGAGGGGGAACGGCAGGCCATGTTACTCCGAATATTGCTATGGTTCCCTCTCTTAAGGAAAAGGGCTGTGAAATTTATTATATAGGGAGTAAAACAGGCATAGAAAAAGAGCTTATTGAAAAGGAAAATATTCCTTACTACGGCATAAGCTCCGGAAAATTAAGACGTTATTTAAACAAGGAAAATCTTACAGATGTTTTCAGGGTTATGAAAGGAGTTAAAGAAAGTCTTAAGCTTTTATCGGAAATAAAGCCGGATATTATATTTTCAAAGGGGGGCTATGTGGCCGTTCCCGTGGCCGTGGCGGCCGGAATTAAGAAAATACCCCTTGTATGCCACGAGTCCGACATAACTCCCGGCTTGGCTAATAAATTAGCCTCTCCCTTTGCAAAAAAAATATGTACCTCCTTTCCCGAAACCCTTAAATATATAAAAGGCAATAAGGGTATTCTTACGGGAACGCCTATAAGAAACCAGCTTTTTGAGGGTAAAAGAGAAAAAGGTCTTGAATTTGCCGGTTTTAACGGAAATAAGCCCGTAGTTCTTATTATGGGAGGCTCTCTCGGTTCTGTTAAAATAAATACATATGTAAGAAACAATTTAAAAAAACTTACGGAAAAATTCGATATTATACATCTCTGCGGAAAGGGTAATGTTGACAACAGCCTTGATAATTTTAAGGGCTACAGACAGTATGAGTATATTTCAGATGAGCTTAAGGATATTTTTGCCGCTTCTGATATTGTCTGCGCAAGGGCAGGCTCAAACTCCATATTTGAATATTTGGCCCTCAAAAAGCCTATGCTTCTCATACCTCTTTCAAAACACGCAAGCCGCGGAGACCAGATTTTAAATTCCCTTTCCTTTAAAAAGCAGGGCTTTGCGGAAATATTAAAGGAATATGATGAGGATACGGAGGGAGAAGTCCTCCTTGACGACAAAAGCCTTGTGGAAAGTATAACAAAGCTGTATGAAAACAGAGAAAAATATATAAAAAATATGTCAGACGCAAATATGTCAGACGGTGTTAAAAATGTTATTAATGTAATAGAAGCCTGTCTTTAAAAAAATAAGTTCTGAGTTAAAAACAACTCGGGGCTTATTATATTTCAAATTTTAAAAAAATTCCGAGAGTTATAAATGCCAAAACAGACATAACAAACTCCGCCGCAGACGGGGCATAGGACAAGCCGTAAAGGGGAAAAGCTTATTAATCAGCGGTTCCTTAACGATTGATATAGATATTTAAAAACAAGATTTAAAAAAATATATACACAAGAGAAGATATTTGTTATATAATATGTTTAATACCTTATTTTTATTTCGGGAGGAAAACATATATGGATAAAATCGGAATAAGCAAAAATCACAAATATTTGACCTGCGGAAACAAACCTTTCTTTTGGCCGGGGGATACGGGCTGGCTTATTTTCCACAAGCTTACGGAGGAGGATGCTTATGTATACCTTAAAAACAGAGCCGACAAGGGCTTTAACGTTATTCAGGCCGTCCTTGTTTATGCCACAGAGGGGCTTTGCGACATAAATAAAATGTACATACCCAACTGCGACGTTGAAGACATAAAATACTGGGAACACTGTGACAGGGTTATAAAAACAGCGGAAAAGCTGGGGCTTTATACGGCACTTCTGCCCTGTTGGGGAAGTCTTTTAAAGGCAGGGGTCATAACCGAGGAAAACGCAGGGCGGTATGCCGAATTTTTAGGGGAAAGATATAAGGACTGTGACAACATAATCTGGGTTTTGGGGGGAGACATAAGGCCTGCGGGCTTTGAGAAAATTTACGACATTATGGGGAATATTTTAAAGGAAAAAAATCCGGATAAGCTTATAACCTTTCACCCTTTCGGCCGCTGTACCTCTTCAACCTGGTTTAATGACAGAAGCTGGCTTGGACAACAAGAGAGCCGAGGGCTTTTTCGGCGAGGACAACTGGAAGTATGTCCTCCGTGACAGGGAAAGACTTCCCCTAAAGCCCACTCTTGACGCAGAGCCCTCCTACGAGTGGATTTTACAGGGGCTTCACGACCCGACTCAGCCCTATTGGAGAGCCAAACACGTAAGGCGCTATGCCTACTGGTCTGTTTTTGCGGGAGCCTGCGGCCACACCTACGGCGACAATGCTGTTATGCAGTTTTACGGCGGAAAGGAAGAACCCTCTCAGGGGGTAAACAGCTACGGCGTAAGAGAGGACTGGAAAACCTCTCTCCACCACGAAGGCTCAGGGCAGATGAAATATTTAAAGGAGCTTATGACCTCCGTCAACTTTACCGAGGGAGAACCTAAGGACAAACTCCTTATAGGGGGTCAGAGGGAAAAGCACGAAAGAATCGCAATCTTCGCAGGAGCCGATTTCCTCTTTGCCTATACCTATTTGGGAAAGGCCTTTGAGCTTGACACAAGGGAATATAAGGGCTTTGAGGCATGGTGGTTTACTCCCTCTAAGGGGATTTACAGCTATTTGGGAAAGATAGAGGGAGAGCGGTTTAAGGCCTGTCCTCCTGAGGTTTTTGATGAGGACGTTGACAGAGTATTGGTTTTAAGGAGGTAAAACTGTGTATATAATAGATTTTCACACCCACCCATTTGCAGACGAAAGCAGAAACGTCTGTTTTTACCCGAATATCGTTTCTGCGGATAATTTTAAGGCTTATATAAAGGCCGCAGGCATAGACAGAATCTGCGGCTCGGTTATATATAAAACAGAGGATTTTGAGGAGATTAAAAGGCTCAACAGGGAAGCCTTAAGCCTGAGAGAGCTTTGGGGAGATTTTTACATTCCCGGCATACATATCCACCCATGCTATGCTGAGGAGTCTGTCAAAGAAACAGAGCTTATGGCGGAAAAGGGGGTAAAGCTTATAGGGGAGCTTGTTCCATATTACAACGGCTGGCACTTTCTATATGACGAAGCCTTAAGAGAAATTTACAGGGCGGCGGAAAGGGCTGAGATGGTTATTTCCATACACACAGACGATAAAACGGATATGGACGGGCTTGAAAGGGCAGTCAGAGAATTTAAAAATCTGAAATTCGCCGCCGCCCACCCCCATCAAAAGACCCACTATTACAGACATACGGAAATGCTTAAAAAATATGACAACTATTATCTCGATTTAAGCGGAACCGGCCTTTTCCGCTTCGGTATGCTTAAAACCCTTGTAAACAACGTGGGTTCCGAAAAAATCCTTTTCGGAACGGACTTCCCTATAACCAACCCCAAAATGTATGTTGAAGCCGTTCTTTTTGAAAACCTCAAAGAGGGTGATCCAATGTCATTTAGTTAACATAACAAGATGAATAGCAAATTCTTCCATTTAGTG
>JAJQFB010000005.1 GCA_021201395.1 Clostridiales bacterium
AGGTAATTAAAACCTTTCTGTAACATTTCTGTAAAAATCCATGATTCTGCCGTGAAAAAAATCCGAAAACATCTTGACAGTTCGGGTTAATGGTTTATAATTATATTAATAGGAATTTTTACAGCAGAAGGGAGATATTTATGGTACTTTTATTTGCGGAATATTTGGTTTTGGCGGTTTTCGTGGTTTATTTTTCAATTAAGCTGTCATTTTATGTTGATGAACTGGACAAAAAGACAAACATATCCGGAGCCTTTATAGGGGGTATTATTTTAGCCGCCGTTACAAGCCTGCCGGAGCTTTTTACAAGCATAAGCGCCTGCCTTATCGTTAAAGAACCGAATCTTGTTTTGGGAAACGTTTTAGGCAGCGACCTCTTTAATCTTATTATTTTCGGCCTGTGTCTGCTTTTTGCGGCAAAGCTTTACAAGGAGTGTTACGTTTCAAAAACCCATCCCTATACACTGCTTCTTACTCTTCTTATGTACGCAGCCTGCTGCTACGGAATTACACACCAAAACTCCACGGTAGATCTTAAAATCTTTGCCTTGGATATTGCTTCAATAGCAATTCTTATTATATATGTTATAAACGTAAAGGTTATAGCCGGCGACGAGGGAAACGAAACGGAGGAAGAGGCTTCAAGCGACTTAACTCCGAAACAGATTCTTGTTAGATTTGCTGTTTTTGCAATTCTGCTTGTTGCGGCAAGTATAGTTTTGACTGTTGTAACGGACGAGCTGGCCGATAGACTTGAGCTTGGAAAGACTGTGGCAGGAGCCATATTTTTAGGCGTGGCCACCTCTCTTCCGGAGCTTACATCTTCAATTAACCTTGTAAGGCTTAAAAACTTCAATGCTTCAATAGGAAACGTAACGGGAAGCAACATATTCAACTTCATTATACTTGTTTTCGGCGACCTTCTTTATACCGGAGGAAGTATATATTTCAACGAACCGGCTTCTCTCATAATTCTTTATTTCGGCGTTGTTTCAGTAATAATAGCAATATGTGCTATGTTCTCTAAAAAATATGTTTTGCCCTCGAGAATTTTGGGTTTCCTGCTTATAGCCTCATACGTGGCTGCAATGGTGCTTTCAATTTGACAAATTAATAACTTAATGAACGGATTTTAATAAACCTATGTAACGGCTGTCATTATGGTCTTTGCAGATATTTTTTCATAAAACTCAAGCATATTGCGGAAGTTTTTTACTGTTATATAAACGGGCTAAGGGCTGTAAAGTGTTGAACTGTCTGAAATTACGTCATAATATCAGCAGACCTTTCAATGATTATTATATAATTTCTGTAAGGATTTTTTCACAGAGGATACTGTATGCAAACATAATAAAAAATAAAAAAGCCCCGGCATTTATATCTTTGCCGGAGCTTATTTTTCTTATTCTTCTGTAGGAACGGAGCCGTACCGGTTGCTGCCTTCATCGCCTTTTTTACATACAAGTATAAGATACCATATCCAACCGATAAGCGGAACGCAATTTATAAAAATCCAAAATCCGCTTTTGTTAATATCGTGGAGACGTCTTACAATTATAGCAATAGAAGGTATTAAAACAATCAATTCGTAAATACTCATAATTATTGCGGCTGAATCGCCCAATATAAGGGCTGCGACAACCTGTATTATTAAAGAAATTACGAAATTAAAGAGAATAAACATCCAGAATTGTTTTCTTGAATCTCTTCCCTTAAAGTTAGCATAGTTTTTAAAAGCTCTTGTGTAATAATTCATTCTTTTTCACCTCCTGCATTTAAAAAACACCTCACTTTTATTATACATATTTTCATTTTTTGTCAATACTTTTAACATAAGACGCAGTTTTTCACACAAAAGGACAATTTTATTTTATTTTTTGCATAAACAGGGGGTCAGTTCGGCGATTTTTGGTTAAGTACAATTTTTTGTGAGTATAAAATAAAGGATTTTAATGAGATTTGGAGAATAATTATATAGTAAGAAAATAAAAAGAGTACAGACGGGTTTGGGGCTGAATATATGAATATAAGAATTTTGACAGAGGAAAGAGAATTAAGTCAGCTTTCGGCTATGGCGGCAAAGAGCCGTTTTTCGGGAGGCAGGGTCTTTCCTGAGGAAGAATGTGAGGTTAGAATCTGTTTTCAGCGTGACAGGGACAGGATAATACACTCAAAGGCCTTTAGGCGGCTTATGTATAAAACACAGGCCTTTATTTACCCCGAGGGGGATCATTTCAGAACACGGCTTACCCATACCTTAGAGGTTTCACAGATAGCGAGGACGATTTCAAGGGCTTTGCGGCTTAATGAAGATTTAACCGAGGCCATAGCCTTAGGCCACGATTTGGGGCACACTCCTTTCGGCCACATAGGCGAAAAAGACTTAAACAGTGTTGTCCCCGGAGGATTCCGCCACAATGAGCAAAGCTTAAGGATTGTTGAAAAACTTGAAAAAGAGGGCAGGGGCTTAAACCTGACAGCGGAGGTCAGAGACGGAATCTTAAACCACAGAGGGGCGGGAAACCCCTTAACCGCCGAGGGAAAGGTGGTTCAGCTAAGCGACAAGATTGCCTATGTAAACCACGATATAGACGACGCATTAAGAAGCGGAGCCTTAAAAGAGGAGGAGCTTCCGAAAGACTGTACGGAGCTTTTGGGACATAGGGTTACGGAAAGAATAGATTTTTTGGTGAAAGACCTTATAGGGACAAGCCTTGAGGCCGGGGAAATAAAAATGGGCAAGGCCGCAAGGGAAGCTCTTTACGGGCTGAGAGCCTTTATGTTTGACAATATATATACCAATTCTGAAATTGTTTCCGAGAACAGGTCCTACGAAACCTATTTAAGCAGGATTTACCATTATTACTGGGAAAATTTTGAGGCTTTCCCAAGGGAATATTTACATATATACAATGAAAACGAGCCCAAGGAGAGAATAATCTGCGACTATATTGCAGGTATGACAGACAGATTTGTTGTAAAGCTTTATGAAAATTTGGGTCTTTAAGCTTTTAAGGAACCGCTGATTAATTAGCTCTTCGCAGCTTCACCACTGATTTTTCCGATTGCTTCTTCACGCATTTTCGACGTAGGGCTCCGACTACGCTTTCAAATGCCTTCATCGCACTCGAAAAAATCAGCGGCAAATCTGCTTCGGCGAATTAATCATCGTTTCCTAAAAAAAGGATTGAAGAATTTTTGTCGAAAACTATAATGGAGATGGTTTTATGATTTATCCTCATAACGTTATTGAGGAAGTCAGGTTGAATAACGATATTGTCGATGTTATAGGCCGGGACGTTTCCCTGAAACAGCAGAGCGGAGGCTATGTGGGGCTATGCCCTTTTCACCACGAAAAAACACCATCCTTTAGGGTAAATGCCCGTGAGCAGTATTTTCACTGCTTCGGCTGCGGCGAGTCAGGGGACGTTATAAGCTACATTATGAAAAGCCGGGGCTTCGATTTTGTGGACGCTGTGAAGCACCTGGCGGAGCGGGTTCACTATCCCCTGCCCGAGGCCGATATGTCGGGAGACTATAAAAGAGCCGCCGAGGAAAGACAGACCATCTATGACATAAACAAAAAAACGGCCAGGTTTTTTTACGATAAGCTTCAGTCAAACGAGGGCTATTTTGCAAGGCAGTATCTTGACAACAGACGCATAAGCCCCAAAATAAGAGGGGTTTACGGCTTAGGCTATTCCTCCTATAAAAGCGGCTCCGTTGTGGAATTTTTGGAAAAGTCCGGCTATTCGAGGGAGATTATAGTTAAAAGCGGCCTTGTTTCCGAGGGAAAAAACGGTAAGCTTTACGACAAATTTTTTAACCGCCTTATGCTTCCCATAATCGATATTCACGGAAGAATAATAGGCTTCGGCGGCAGGATTTTGGACGAGGGTCAGCCCAAATATTTAAACTCCCCGGAAACCCCTGTTTTCAACAAAAGCAGCAACCTCTATTCTATGAATTTTGCCGTAAGGGAAAAAACACGGGAGTTTATTTTGGTTGAGGGCTACATGGACGTTATATCTCTCTATCAGGCAGGCTTCAGAAATGCCGTTGCGGCTTTGGGGACGAGCTTTAACCAAAACCACACCAAGCTTTTAAAGAAATATGCCGACAGGGTGATTTTGCTTTTTGACAGCGACGAGGCCGGGGTTAAGGCCGTTTTAAGGGCCATACCCGTTCTCTTAAAAAGCGGAATAGAGGTTAAGGTTTTACAGGTTAAGGACGCAAAGGATCCGGACGAATACATAAAAAAATTCGGAAGCGAGGCTTTCGGAGAGCTTCTTAAAACCGCCGTTCCCCATATAGATTTCAGACTGAGTCTTGAAAAAAGAAACAGGGATATGAACAGTATGGAGGAAAGGGTAGGCTATGTAAAATCCGCCGCAGAGGTTTTATCTACTATCGATAATGAAATGGAGAGGGATCTCTATGCTAAGGCCTTGTCGGAGGAAACAGGTGTTTCCTTAGGCTCTATTAATTCGGAGCTTGAAAAACAAAAAGCCTTAGAGAAAATTTCAGAACGGAAAACAACACCCCAAAATATAAAAAAAGGGGGAAAATCCGGTTTGGAATCCGCAAAAAAAGGTATAATAAACATTATTTCATATAACACTACAATATATCCCGAAATTTCAGCGGTTTTTAAGTCCGAATTTTTAAACGACGGCTTTTTGGAGAGACTTTGGGGTATTATAACGGAGAACATAAAAAAAAACAATCTTGTCTATCCTGCGGAAATTGTAAACTATTTTGAAGTTCCTGAAGAGAGAGACAGGGTTATGGAAATTTTGACACAGCGAAAGGAATTTGACAACAAAAGGGTTCTTGAAAAAAATCTTAACGACTATATTAAGACCATAGCCAAAGCCTATTATTCCGAAAAGGCAGGAAGCGAAAAAGACACCCGAAAAGCCCAAAAATTTTTGGAGGAAAAGAAGAAACTGTCAAATTTCTTCGTATATATATAAATAAGGAAGCAGCAGAAAGGTACATCGGGAGTATAAACCTTTTATTTACAGGAAAGGAAGATAAATTTTGAAACAATTAGATGAAGCTACATTTGCCGCAAAAATGAAAGAGCTTTTAGCTGACGGAAAAAAGAATAAAAATGTTTTGGAGCATAAGGAAATCACCGCCAAACTTTCGGATTTTGATCTGTCTACCGACCAAATGGACAAAATCTACGAATATTTGGAACAGAACAAAATCGACGTTTACGGGGTTGAAGAGCTTGAGGACAACGAGGACTCCGCTAAGGATATTGACCTGACTTTAGCCGACAACACCTACGTGAATGACCATGTCCGTATGTATTTAAAGGAAATAGGGAAGGTTCCCCTGCTTTCCGCCGCGGAAGAGGCGGAGCTTGCCAAGCGTATGGAGGCCGGCGATGAAACGGCGAAGCAGCGTCTTGCGGAGGCCAATCTTCGTCTTGTTGTTTCCATTGCCAAAAAATATGTGGGCAGGGGTATGCAGTTTTTGGACCTTATTCAGGAGGGCAACTTGGGTCTTATTAAGGCGGTTGAAAAATTCGATTACCGCAAGGGCTATAAGTTTTCAACCTATGCCACATGGTGGATAAGACAGGCCATAACAAGAGCCATTGCCGATCAGGCCAGAACCATAAGGATACCCGTGCATATGGTGGAAACCATAAACAAGCTTATAAGGGTATCGAGACAGCTTTTGCAGGAATACGGCAGGGAGCCTACAGACGAGGAGCTTGCCATAAATATGCAGATGCCTGAGGACAAGGTCAGAGAAATAAGAAAAATAGCCCAAGAACCTGTTTCTCTCGAAACACCCATAGGCGAAGAGGAGGACAGTCACTTAGGGGACTTCATACCCGACGAGGATATTCCGGCTCCGGCGGACGCGGTGGCCTTTACCCTCCTCAAGGAACAGCTTCTTGAAGTCCTTGAAACACTGACGGAAAGAGAGAAAAATGTCCTCTGCTTAAGGTTCGGCCTTATAGACGGCAGGGCAAGAACCCTTGAAGAGGTGGGTCAGCAGTTCCAGGTAACAAGAGAGCGTATAAGACAGATTGAAGCCAAGGCTCTCAGGAAGCTTCGCCACCCCAGCAGAAGCAAAAAGCTTAAGGATTTTATTGACTGATATAAGGGGACGGTTTATTTCCGTCCTCTTTTAATAAAATGAGGTTATATATGAAAATTTCAAAGAGGCTTAAAATGTCGGCGGAGCTTGTTCCCAAAGGTCTTCTGCTTGCCGATATAGGAACAGACCACGGCTATCTTCCCATTTGCGTTATTGAAGAAGGAAAGGTTAAGAGGGCTGTTGCTTCCGACATAAGCAGAGGCTCTGCGGACAAGGCATATGAAAACGTTTTATCTCACGGTCTTGAGGAGAAAATAGACGTAAGATGCGGAAAGGGGCTTGAAACCCTTAAAGAGAACGAATTTCCCGATATTATTGTTTTAACGGGAATGGGCGGCGTACTTATGACGGAAATTCTCGAGGAGGGAAGAGCCAAAACCCAAAGGGCGGCCTGTCTTATTTTACAGCCCCAACACAACATAGACAGAGTAAGAGCCTATGTTCGCGGTGCAGGCTTCAAGATAACGGACGAGGCTATGACGGCTGAACAGGGAAAATATTATTTTTCTCTTAAATGCGAAAAAGGGGAGGACGTCCCTTATAATGAGACGGATTTGGAAGTAGGGCGGTTTTTACCCGAAAGCGGAAATCCCCTTTTTAAGGAATTTTTAAGAGAGAAGATATATAAATACAGCGAAAGTATAAAAAGAGCTTATGAAAAAAATTCCGAAACGGATATAAGTAAGCTTGAGAGAAAGCTTGAAATTTTAAAGGAGGCTGATAAAATTGGTGAACTCAGTAAAATGTAAGGATATAATCGAAGCTATGGAGGAAATCGCACCCGTTAGGCTTGCCTACAGTTGGGATAATCCGGGGCTTATGTGCGGAAATCGGGAAGCCGAGGTTAAAAAAGTGCTTGTGTCGCTGGATATAGACGACAATGTTATAACGGAGGCCGTAGAAAAGGGCGCAAATATGATAGTCACCCATCACCCCATGATTTTCCGACCCATAAAATCCGTAACAACAGAGGACAAAACAGGCAGATATTTAATGAGACTTATAAAGGCGGACATTTCCGTTTTTTCCGCCCACACAAACCTTGATATGTCAAACATAGGTACAAACGCCGAGCTTGCCGAAATTTTAGGGCTTAAAAATGTTGAATTTCTTATGCCCTCCGAGGACGGCATCTACGCTATGGGCAGGGTAGGGGAGCTTGAGGAAAAGATGAGTGTTGAGAATTTCGGGGCTTTTGTAAAGGAAAAATTAGGCCTTAAAAATATGGTTGTTTCAAAAGCAGGGGATTTTGTTTCTAAGATAGGTCTGTGTACGGGTCACGGCTGCGATAAGGAATTTTTGCAGGCGGCCCTTTCAAAGGGCTGTGACGGCTATGTCAGCGGCGACATAGGCTATCACGAGGCTCAGGAGGCTCTTGCAATGGGAATAAGCCTCTTTGACGGAACCCACTACGGCACGGAAACAATCGTCACAAAACCCGTAGCCGAATATTTAAAAAGCCGTTTCCGCATAGAAATAATACGCTCTGAAACGGACGGTCAAACTTTAAAGATTATTTGATTTTAAGTTTAAGGAGGACTGAATATGGATAAAATTTCCACAAAAAACATAATTATAATTATTATAGCGGTTATAGCGGCCATAGCCATTATTTTCGGTGCCGCTGCATATAACGGCCATAAGGACAGTCAGCCCATAAATGCGGAGGCCGAAGCGGAAGAGACCGGCGGCGAAGAGGAGATTGAAGGAATTGAGGTTATTACAGACGATGAAACGGAGGAGGATTCAGAGGAAGAGGAACAGACAGCCTCAGAGCCTGAACCGGAAATAACAAGGTATTACGGCGGAACATATTTAATAGGGGAAGAGATGCAGGCCGGAGAGTATGTTTTGGGGCCCAACACCCAAGAGGGCAGCTTTGAAATAGTGTCGGATTTAAGCGGCGAAAAAAGCTCCCTTATTGCAGGCGGAAGCTATAATGTGAGAGTTTATGTAACTGTTGAAGAGGGGCAGTATTTAAAGTTTGACGGTGTGGCAGTAGCCGCCGAGGACGCAGAGGCTTATATTCCCAAAGACAGTATCTATCAGCACACGGGAATGTATCTTGTGGGAAAGGATATTCAGCCCAAGCAGTACCTTGCAAAGCTTGACACAGAGGACGGCTCTGAGGGGTATATTGAAGTAACAAGGGATTCAAAGTGGTCTGAAGATTCCGTTTTGGAGCAGTATACCGTTGAAGAGGATATGACAATTTCTCTCAATGAGGATACATATGTGAGAGTTGTAGGGGTTAAGCTGAGAGAGCCTTATTGATAAAGACTGCATAAAAAGTCATAGCTTTTCAGCCGAATATCGTCTAAATTTTCCGACAGGCTGTTTCTTGCGGTTTTAAGCTGGCCGAGAACGGCGCCCGAAACATTAAAATTAAATACCTTTTTAATATCACAGGAGGATATATAGTCAAGAGCCTTTACGGTTCCCGGCAGTATTTCCTCTTTTTTTTCCGCAAAGACCTGATAAAAAAAGTATATATCGGGGAACATACCGTTTAGAGACAGATATTTAAGCTCAAAAATATAGGAAGCAAGGAGAGGCTCCGCTTTGCCCTCTGAAATTTTTTTGAGGGCGGTTAAAATAAGAAGAAGCATATCCGAGCAGTCTGTCCCCTCGTAGGTATGCCTGTTTAGAAAATCCGCAATATAGGCACCTGCGGCAAGTTTTTTTACGTCCTGCCGCAGGGGATAAAAGCTTTCTATTAAAACGGCGGAGGAAACAGAGGGGTTTTTCCTTGCTGTGTAGATTATAAAATCGGAGTAGGCGAAAACCTGAGCGCTTGAAAGATATTTGCTTTTGGGCTTTCTCGAACCTCTTGCGGAAACTGTCAGCTTACCTTTTTCCTTTGTTAAAAGGGTCAGAAGCTTGTCCGACTCGCCTACGTCAATTTCTTTAATTACTATTCCCCTCATTTTTTCCGTACTCATGTCCTATTTCCTTTCCCCCCCCTGTCGCGGCGGCTTCCGCTCTTACCGCCGCGGCCTCACATTCCTTAAAGCCTAAAAATGCGTCTATACTGCCGCTTTTAACAAATATATTCCAAAAGAATTTTTTCATTTTCAAAACCCCCATATTAAGTATATTGCCTATATAATTATTTTTGCCCTGCCTAAGGTTTATATACTTGTCAAAGGCTGTTAAAACAGGAAGTAATTTAGGGCTTGACAAATCGAAAAAATCTTTTCTCTCTCTTGTTTAAAGCCTTTCAAAATTTAAGGCTTTAAATTCTTTTGTCGAATGTGGAATGAATTTGCTTGCGATTATGTGCCTGTATTTATGTTTATATTTTATTTGGCGTAGAACATAGCGTCATAGATACCTATGCTTCCCGTACCCGTTGTTTTTATTTGGAAAACGGCAACGTCCGAGATGTCGATTTCAAAGGGCTCAGGGTCGGAATCCTTTAAAAATTCGCTTGAGGTATAGAGAAGCTTTCCGTCGCCGTAGAAGTTAACAACTCTGGATTTTTGAGAATTTCTTTCAACATAGGGAACGGCTAAAGTGCCGCTGAAAGTTGAATATTTACCGTTTAAGGAATATTCCGCAGAGTTTACGTAGTCACTTCCGCTTCCCACACAGGTAAATATTGCACCTGTTGAATAAGAATTGTTTTTGTTGTCGGCTCCCTTTTGGGTATGCTGTATTTTTGAATATGTATTGTTGTAGGAATACATATCTTCCAAAAGGGTGTCTGTTTCAACGTAAACCGAGGGCATAGCCCCGAGGTAAACCGTGTTTGTTTCCCCGACCCAGTTTACTTCCTTTCCGAGAGCCTCGGCTACGGTTCTCAAGGGAAAGTAGGTTGTGCCGTTGTAGATAAAAGGTTCGGCTTCCGTTGTGTCAACAACCTGACCGTCAACATATACAACTATGTTTTTAAAGGTCAGCTCCGCTGTTTCAACAGCCTGTTTTGCAACGACGGGAACAGACAAAAATGCAACGGCAAGGGGAACAAAAGCAAGCTTTTTAAGATTAAGTTTCATATTTTTTTCCTTTCTGCCCTGCAGGGGCGCATAAAATGCTATAACAATATAATATTACATTATTAATGTAAATTTGTCAATATAGCGTAAGAAACAAAATAAATCTATACAGGGAATCTCTGAATATTATTTTTTAAACTATCCTCAAGGAAAGCGATGACTAATTAGCTCTTCGCATCTTCAACGCTGATTTTTCCGACTGCGGCGTCACTCGCTTTCAACGTAGGCTCCGGCTACGCCCTCAAGCGACTTCCTTGCACTCAAAAAAATCAGCGTCAAATCTGCTTCGGCGAATTAATCATCGCTTCCCCAGCAAAAAAATCCCATATAAATAATGTTTTTATAATATTACAGATAAAATTCAGCCGTTTTAGATATTCCCTACAGCCTGCCTTGTTTATGAAAAACTCAAGATCTCGAATTGCTCCGGAGCCTTGAGTTTTATATTCAAACCGCAAATGAATCTGCCGATAATTATATGCTTGTATTTTATTTGGCATAGAACATAGATTCATAGATGCCTATGCTTCCTGAACCCGTTGTTTTTATTTGGAAAACGGCAACCCTTGAAATATCTATTTCAAAGGGCTCGGGGTCGGTATCATCTTCAAATTCGCCTGAGGAATAGAGAAGTTCTCCATCGCCGTAAAATTCAACGGTTTTCGTTTTTCCGGATTCCTTTTCGGAGTATGGAAGGGCTATAGTATCGCTGAAAGTTGAAAATTTACCGTTTAATGTATATTCAGCAGAATTTACATTATCGATTTTAGCCGACTTGCAAGTAAATACAGCGCCTGAAGAGTATTCGTTTCCTTTGTTGTCGGTGCCTGACTTGCCTTTTTTAATATATTGGATCTTTTCATATGTATTGCCGGCAGTATACATCTCTTCTAAGGGAGTATCTGTTTCAACATAAACGGAAGGCATATCTCCAAGGTAAATTGTACTTGTTTCAGCAACCCATGTAACATCTTTTCCGAGAGCCTCGGCTACGGTTCTTAAAGGGAGATAGGTAGTACCGTTGTAGATAAAGGGTTCGGTTTTTGATGTGTCCAAAACCTGACCGTCAACATAGACTACGATATCTCTGAATGTCAGCTCCGCTGTTTCAACGGCCTGTTTTGCAACAACGGGAACAGATAAAAGCACAACGGCAAGGGGAACAAAAGCAAGCTTTTTAAAATTTTTAAAATTAAGTTTCATATTTTTTCCTTTCTGCCCTGCAGGGGCGCATAAAATGCTATAACAATATAATATTACATTATTAATATAAATTTGTCAATATAGTGTAAGAAACAAAATAACCCTATACACCTTGCACCCATTAATCGAGTATGAGGCTGCTCAATTAATGGGCAGCATCCTATTCGATTTTTTCTCCGTTCAAAGCTTTCAAATATGGCGGAAAGTGTCATACAAAACATTATATTCAGTGAACCGCATTTTTCTATGTCGGCATTTGTGTTTAAAATCGGTGTTTTTGGGCTGAAAATTGTTTCACACAATTTTGAAGTCGGTATCCGGTTCTTTGAATACGGAAGTTTTGTGTAGTAGGGTCTATTGCGGCCGTTTAAAAATACAAAGCCGCAGCAGCCGTCAACTGTTACTTTTTCCGCACCATTACATAATGGATCGCTGATTAATCAGCGGTTCCCTAATCCGCAACATATTCGGCAATGTCCTCTATTTTGCAGTCAAGTATTTTGCATAGCTGATTCAGTGTAAAGGTGTTGACATTTGCGTTTTTGCGAAGTCTGTCAAGCTGTCCGCTGCTGAAGCCGTGTTCATTCAGAAGCTTATACTGTGAAACATTTTTTTATTGTCCGCCAAAGTCTGTCATAAACAATCATTGCAATAACCGCCCTCCTATAGAATTATTAACAATAATCGTAAAATATAACTTTTATGTTGACGGAGCGGAGCTGACGCCCAAAGATTCAAAGAGAAATGTTCTCGAACCCTTTATCTGCAACGGAAGCACATATCTGCCCATAAGAGCCGTAGGAGAAGCGGCAGGCAAGGAGGTCGGCTATGACGCAAACAACAACATTGTCTACATAGGCGGCGGAACCAACACAAGCAGCGGTTATGTTCAAAATCAGGGTACGGCATTGACGGCATATAATACGCTTGAAGCTTGAAGTACAGATGATTTTAGTATGAGCGGAAAAACATATAAAAATGCTGTAAAATTTCAAGACCGGGGAAATGTCTTTAATGGAAATAAAAAAAGTTCTGCATATTTTAATTTAGGAGAGACTTATACAACCGTAAGCGGCGTATGCGGCACTGTAGATGATTCGGTTTCAGATACAGGTGCCTCAGCCGAATTATATTTTTACGGAGACGGCATACTGTTAAAAACATACACAGTGACTGCCGGACAAATAGTCACAAATTTTACCGTGAATGTAACAGGCGATTCACAGCTTACTATTACTTGTGAAAACGGCGATAAATCTATGAACGCGGGGTAGGTATAGGCGATTTATACACAAAATAGACAAAGCAAAAAACAGCCGATTGAAGTAAAATTCTTCTTTCGGCTGTAGTTTTTATTTACGATATATTAAGAAGTCTGAGGGCGTTTTGACTGAGTATGTCGGCTTTTTCTTCCTCGGTCAGACGGCTGTTTTTTATAAATTCGCTCATTTCCCTTTGTTCGCCCCAGGGGGAGTCGGTTCCGAAAAGTATTTTTTTCGTGCCGTGGGCTCTTGCAAGGTCTGTAAATTCCTCCTCGGTTAAAAGACCGGGGATTTGTTTTACACCGAAAGAAAAAGCTGTGTCGAAAAAGACATTTGCCCCTGCAATATATTTTTTAATGTCTTTCCATATATTACAGCCTCCCATATGGGCGAGAACAAGCCTTTCGGGGCGAATTTTCTCGATTACGTTTAATATATTTTTAACGCCGCAGTGCATAGAACCGGGGAAGCTGCCGTCGAAGCCTGCGTGAACGAGGGTTATAAGACCCAACTCCTCGTTAAAGCTTAAAATCCGCTTATAGCGTATGTCGTCAAAATCCGTATCTTGAAATTCCGGGTGGAGCTTTATGCCCTTTAGGCCTAAGGCCTTTGCCTTTTTAATTACGGCCTTATAGCTTTCCGTGTCAGGGTGTATGCCGCCGAAAGAAATAATATTTTTATGGGCTTCATTTGTCTTTGCCGCATATTCGTTTATTTCCTCCGCTTTTACGGGGTTTGTAACAACAGGCACTATAACGGAAATGTCAATCCCGGCCTCCTCCATAGAGCCTGTAAGCCCCCTTACGGTTCCGTCTGTAAAAGCCCTGATTGAGGCACTTTTTTCAAGTTTCGGAACCGCCTTAACCGCCACCTTGTCGGGAAAGGTATGGGTATGAAAATCGATTATCATTTTCCTCTTCCTCTTTTCAGAGTAATTTTAGGCATAAACTTAAAGATTATAGGCCGCCGAGGGGTTCAAAATTTCAAGCCCTGCCGCCTTTACGGCCTCCTTAGCCTTTTTGTTGTCGGAGGTTTTTATAATTACCGCTGCGTTATCCTTTCCGCTTGTAAAGGCATAGATGTACAAAAGATTTACCCCTGCCTCAGAGAGGGCTTCCGTCATCTTATTAAGCATACCGAAGTGATGCGGAAGCTTAACACCCACCACATCTGTCAGGGTAGAGGAAAAGCCCTTTTCCTTAAGAACGTCCTGTGCGGCCTTGGGGTTTGAAACAATAAGCCTGAAAACACCGTAATCCGCCGTATCGGAAAGAGATACGCATATTACATTTATGTTATTTTCGGCAAGCGCTTTCGTAACGTCATTTATCCTGCCGGGTCTGTTTTCCACAAAAATTGAAAGCTGTTTTATAAACATTATATCGTGCCTCCTATCTCCCAGCCCTTTTCAAAGGCGGTTAAATTAATATCAATCGTCTTTGCCGGTACTGTTTTTTCAATTACGTTTATCCACTCGTTTTTTTCAAAGCTCATCTGCCTTGCGGCTACGCCTATAATTACTACGTTAAATACCTTGGGATTGCCCAAAAGCTTAGCCTCTCCCATAGCGTCGCAGGCTATAACCTTATGCTTTTCTTTTAAGGCTTCAATTATCCCCTCGGGATATTCAGCCGCCCCGGTCACAACGGACATAGGGTCTATTCTCTGGTCGTTTACGATTATAACACCGTCTTTTTTGAGAAAATGCTTATATCTTAAAGCTTCGAGCCTTTCAAAGGCAATCAGCACATCGGCCTGACCCTCTTCAACGATGGGTTCCGCCACCTTTTTGCCGTAGCGCACGAAAGTAACGACGCTGCCTCCTCTCTGAGCCATACCGTGAACCTCGGAAAGCTTTACGTCAAAGCCTGCCGTGGTTATAACTCCTCCCAAAATTCGGCTTGTAAGCAGGGTACCCTGACCCCCTACGCCGACAATCATTATATTTTTAACATCGGACATTTTATCTCACCTTAACCTTCTCTATAGCGTCAAATTTACAAAGCTGCATACAAAGGCCGCAGCCGTTGCACATTGTGTCGTCTATTTTTACAGTTCCGTCGGCAGACCTTGTTATCGCAGGACAGCCGGGCTTTAAGCAGCGGCCGCATTTCCTGCACTTTTCGGATATTGTTCTGCACTTGCTGTCGAAAACAACTCCCTTAAGCAGGGCACAGGGGGACTTTGTAATTATAACGGAAACAGCTTCTCTGGCCGCCTCCCTCTTTATTGTCTTTTCAAGCTCTTTTATGTCAAAGGCATTTACCTCATAAACATTTTCTATACCCATAGCCTTACAGAGACCGTAAATGTTTATGGCATAGGTTGTTTCGCCCTTTAGGGTTTTGCCCGTTGCCGGGTGGTCCTGATGTCCTGTCATTCCCGTTGTGGAGTTATCGAGGATAAGAACCGTGCCTGTGGCCTTGTTGTAAACCATATTCATAAGGGAGTTTATTCCCGTGTGGAGGAAAGTTGAGTCTCCTATTACGGCTGCCCAGTCTCTTACATATTCGCTTCCCCTTGCCTTTTCCATACCGTGAAGAGTGCTTATGCTTGCGCCCATACAGACGTTTGTGTCCATAACATTAAGGGGAGCAACGGCGCCTAAAGTATAACAGCCTATATCTCCTGCTGCGTGCATTTTAAGCTTCTTAAGGACTGTATAAACACTTCTGTGGGGACAGCCGGGGCAGAGGATAGGCGGTCTGGGGGCGGCCTTTGCAGGCTCGTCTATGTCAAGCTTTTGGCCTAAAAGCCTTTCTCTTAACATATTTGCGGAATATTCCCCCTGAACCGTAAATATTTCCTTGCCGGTACACTTAATTCCCCAGCTTTTAACCTGTTCTTCAATAACGGGTTCCAACTCTTCAACTATGTAAAGCTTGTCTACCTTAGAAGCAAATTCCTCTATAAGCTTTTTAGGCAGAGGATTTACAAGGCCTAATTTAAGTATAGAGGCATTGGGACAAACTTCCATAACATACTGATATTCAATACCTTGAGTTATAATGCCTATCGATGTGTCATTATATGTAACGGTGTTTATGGGCATTGTACAGGCGTCCTCGGCTAAAGCCTTAAGCTGAGCTTCTACTACGATATGTCTTTTCTGTGCGTTCGCCGGAAGAAGTACATTTTTGGCTATGTTCTTTATGTAGGGCTTATCCTCTATTTCCTGCCTTTCTTCAAGCTCTACAACTCCCTGAGAGTGGGCAAGCCTTGTGGTGGTTCTTACAATTACGGGAGTGTCATATTTTTCGCTTATTTCAAAGGCATATTTCATAAACCGCCTTGCTTCGTCGCTGTCAGACGGCTCTATAACGGGAACCATAGCCGCACGGCCTACCATTCTTGTGTCCTGCTCATTTTGAGAGCTGTAAAGACCGGGGTCGTCGGCTGCCACCATAACAAGGCCGCCGTTTACACCTCCGTAGGATATTGAATAGAGAGGGTCCGAGGCTACGTTTACGCCTACGTGCTTCATAGAAGCCATAGCCCTTACCCCTGCCTGAGAGGCCCCTATAGCCACCTCCATAGCCACCTTTTCGTTAGGTGCCCATTCGGCATAAATTTCGTCATATTTAACTATGTTTTCGCTTATTTCCGTACTCGGTGTTCCGGGGTATGCGGCGGAAACCTTAACTCCTGCCTCATAGGCCCCTCTCGCTATAGCGGCGTTGCCGAGCATTATCTTTTTTTCACCCATTGCAGCTTTCCTTCCTTCACTATTATAATAACTGTAACAACCCAAAATTAATCGTTTCTCAGTGTTTCCTTAGGTCTTAAATCTCTTACTCTCTTGGCCTTACCCTCAAACCTCTGGAGAGTGTTGGGAGATTCAAGCTTTATAATCGTGTCGAGGCCTAAAATAACCTTAAGCCTTGAATTTATCCTCTTGCTTATACCCTTAAGCTTCTGATAGTCATCGGTCATCTTGTCAGGGGCTAACTCTACCCTTATAGTCAGCTTGTCCGTATGACCTGCCTTTTCAACAATAATCTCATAGTGGGGGCCTATTTCCTCCATACTTAAGAGAACCTCTTCAATCTGGCTGGGGAATACGTTTACGCCCTTTATCTTAAGCATATCGTCTGTTCTGCCGCTGAAATTCTCCATTCTGATTGTGGTTCTGCCGCACTTGCAGGGTTCGCAGATAAGCCTTGTAATGTCTCTCGTTCTGTATCTTACAAGGGGCTGAGTCTCTTTGTCAAGACAGGTAACCACAAGCTCTCCTCTTTCGCCGTAGGGAAGAACCTCCCCCGTCTTGGGGTCTATAACCTCGCAGAGGAAGTGGTCCTCATTTATATGGAAGCCGCAGAGATATTCACACTCGCCGGAAACGCCGGGGCCGCCTATTTCGCTCATGCCGTAGTTTGATGTTACCAAAATCTGGTCGCCGAAAACCTTTACGCACTCCGCTCTTATGGCGTCCGTAAGCATTTCGCTGCCGAAAAGGCCAACCTTAAGGTTAATGTCCTTCCGGGGGTTAAGCCCCATCTCCATAGCCACCTCGGCTATACGCAGGGCGTAAGAGGGAGTGGCTACAAGAAGGCTCGTTCCGAAGTCTATCATATACATAATTTGTTTTTGTGTATTTCCCGTTGATGAGGGAATAATGGCGGCGCCGATTCTCTCAAGACCTGAGTGAAGCCCCAAGGCCCCGGTGAACATACCGTAGCCGAAGCAAATCTGGGCAACGCTTTCGCTTGAAGCCCCTCCGGCACAGGCAAGCCTTGCCACACACTCAGCCCAGTTTTCAAGGTCACGTCTTGTATAGCCTACAACGGTGGGCTTTCCCGTAGTACCCGATGAAGCGTGGATTCTGACAATATCCTTTTGGGGAACGGCGAACCAGCCGAAAGGATACTGATCCCTCATATCCTGCTTTGTAATAAAGGGCAGATGCTTAACGTCCGCCAAAGTCTTAATATGCTCGGGCTTAACTCCCACAGCTTCCATCTTGACCCTGTAAGCCGGCAGCTTTTCATAAACATACTCTACCGTTTTTTTTAGCTTCGCAAGCTGTATCTCCTCAATTTCGTTTCTTGAAAGTGTTTCTTCCTTTGCCCATATCATAGCTATAATTCACTCCTTATTTTTTAATGTTGCCTTGGGCTTTTATTGTTCCGTACACAAGGCCTAAATTTCTCAGGCCTTGCCGAACACCTTATTTATGGCCTTTTTATATCCGTTTTCGCCGTAGTTTAGACAGCGGTTTACGCGGCTTATGGTTGCTGTTGAGGCTCCTGTTTCCTCCGCTATTAAATTGTAGGTTTTGTCCAGTTCAAGAAGCCTCGCCACCTCTGTCCTCTGGCAGACTGCGTTAAGCTCCTGTCTTGTAAAAGCGTCGGCAAAAAAGGCTTCACAGTCCTCTTTTGTTTTAAGCAACAGAATACATTCATAAAAAAAGTCTCTCCATCCGGAGTCCTCTCTCATAACAGCCCCTCCTTTTACATTCAATATATAAAAATATACCGTACCATTGTTGTATTATAACATTTTTAAGCTCTGTTGTAAATCTGAAAATTACATTTTTCGCTTATTTTTTTGTGACGTAAATTCCCAAAGTAAATTCCACAGTGGAATTTGGTATGGAAGT
>JAJQFB010000084.1 GCA_021201395.1 Clostridiales bacterium
AAAATATCTTTTGTCCCCTAAAAATTATGGTGTTAAATCTTAAAGACGGGTAAACTTTTCACTTCAGGGAAATAAAATTTAAGCACTTGTTTTTTTATTCTCCTTGACAAAAATAAAAAAAGCCTTTAAAATTATATAGATTAATGATATAATAGATAGCACTCGGAATATTTATATATTTATAATTGGAGCATATGAAATGGAATGTTTTGAAATAAAAGGACAAAAAAAATTAAAGGGTACCGTTTCCATAAGCGGAGCCAAAAATGCGGCGGTGGCTATTATACCGGCGGCTATAGTGGCCGAGGGAGTTTCCGTAATAGAAAACCTCCCCTCCATAGAGGACGTCACCTGTCTTATGAGGTCCCTTGATATATTAGGGGCTAAGTGTACCCTTACAGACGAGTCCACCCTTATAATCGACGCAAGAAAGGTAAATTCATATATAGCCGCAGACGAATCCGTAGGCAAATTAAGAGCATCCTATTACCTTATGGGGGCGCTTTTAGGCCGCTTCGGCCACGCCGAGGTAGCTATGCCCGGAGGCTGCAACTTCGGCGAAAGACCCATAGACCAACACCTTAAGGGCTTTAGAATGATGGGTGCGAAGATAGACACAAGCGATGAAAAAATAATAAGGCTTGACGTAGACGGTAGACTCCACGGGGCGAATATTTATCTTGACGTTGCTTCCGTAGGGGCGACCATAAATATTATGATTGCCGCTTCAAGAGCCCAGGGCAGGACGGTAATAGAAAACGCCGCCAAAGAGCCTCATATAGTTGATACGGCCAACTTTCTCAATATGCTGGGAGCCAACGTAAAGGGTGCAGGAACAGACGTTATAAGGGTTCAGGGAGTGGACAGGCTCCACGGAGGAGAGTATACAATTATTCCCGACCAAATAGAAGCCGGTACATATATGATTTGCGGAGCAATAACGGGAGGGGACGTTACTGTTAAAAACCTTATTCCCAAGCATATGGACTCCCTAACTGCTAAATTAGAGGAGATGGGCTGCCGGGTTATAGAGGGAGACGACTATATAAGAATTGTAGCCGATAAAAAGCTTTGGCCCACAAACATTAAAACAATGGCTTATCCCGGTTTTCCCACGGATTTACAGCCTCAAATAACCGCCCTTCTTACAGCCACCGACGGAACAAGCAGGGTTATTGAAAATGTATGGGAAACACGTTATCAGTATGTTGACCAGCTTAAAAAATTCGGGGCGGACGTTGTCGTAAAGGGCAGAGAAGCCGTAATCGAGGGCGGAAAAGACCTCCACGGAGCCGCTGTTTCCGCCACTGACTTAAGAGCCGGAGCGGCTATGGTAATTGCGGCTTTAGGGGCAAACGGAATATCCACCATAGACAACATACGCTTTATAGACAGGGGATACGCTAATATTGAAGAAAAGCTCCGCTGTCTGGGGGCTGATATAAGAAGAATAAATAAGGATTGAGTATAGATATGGAATTTGCAACAATAGCAAGCGGATCATCGGGAAACTGTGTATATATAGGAACTGAATATACAAAAATCCTTATCGACGCAGGCATAAGCGGCAAAAGCATAGACGCAGGGCTTAAGGCCATAGGAGTTAAGGGAGAGGACATAGACGGCCTTTTCATAACCCACGAACACGATGACCACATAAAGGGAGCCGGTATTTTTTCAAGGAAATACGGAACGCCCATTTATGCCACCTACGGCACATGGCTGGGAGGGGAGCATAAAATGGGGAAGCTTAACCATCTTCTTATGAATACCGTGACCCACGGCGAAAACGTGATTATAAACGATTTGTGTATAAAGCCCTTTAATATACCTCACGACGCAAAGGAGCCCGTAGGCTATTGTATATCATCAGACAAATTTAAAATTACAACAGCCACTGACATAGGTCACGTCACAAAAACCCTTATGGATAATTTGGCGGAAAGCAATATCCTCCTTTTGGAAAGCAACCATGACCTTGATATGCTTGAAAACGGCCCTTATTCCGAGCCTCTTAAGAGGAGAATAAGGGGCGATAAGGGGCATTTGTGCAACGAAAACGCAGGAAAGCTTCTGGCCTGTGTTATGAGCGGTAAACTTTCATACGTCAGATTAGGCCATTTGAGTATTGAAAACAATACAGAGCAGCTTGCCTATGAAACCGTTGAAAAAATACTTAACAGATATAAAATAAAGGTGGGAACCTATCTCGATATGGCGGTAGCCGCAAGAGCGGGTGTAACCGAGGTAATAGAGCTTAAATGAAAATAACCGTGCTTTGCGTTGGAAAAATAAAGGAAAGCTTCTATAGAGAAGCAATAAAGGAATATTCAAAAAAGACTTTCAAGATATGTAAATTTAGAGGTAATCGAGGTTCCCGATGAAAAAGCTCCTGAGGGCTTAAGTGAAACAGAGATTTTGAAAATCAAGGGAAAAGAGGGGGAAAGGCTCCTTTCAAAGCTTAAAGACGGCTTGATTGTTCCTCTTGTCATAGAGGGAAACACCCTTGACAGCAGAGAATTTGCAAGCTTTATAAGCGGCAGCGCTTTAAAAGGAATAAGCCGAATAACCTTTATAATCGGCGGTTCCTTAGGCCTTTCGGAGGCTGTTATAAAAAAGGCGGTTTTCTTCTTTCATTTTCAAAAATGACTTTCCCCCATCAGCTTATGAGGGTAATTCTTTTGGAACAGATTTACAGAGCCTACAAGATTATAAATAATGAGCCTTATCACAAATAGATAAAATAAGGAGGTTTTAGATATGGATTATAAAACAAGGGGAGTCTGTTCAACACAGATTCATTTTGATGTAGAGGACAATAAAATTTACAATGTAAAATTTACGGGCGGCTGCAACGGGAACACTCAGGGCGTGGCAAGGCTTGCGGAGGGAATGGACGTAGACGAAACAATATCGAGGCTTAAGGGCATAAAATGCGGCTTTAGACCCACTTCCTGCCCCGACCAGCTTGCAAGAGCTCTTGAGGAATGGAAAAAACAAAAGAAAAAATAAAGAAAAAGCGGTTTGGTTTTCACCGAGCTGCTTTTTTTGTTTTCGGAAATAAAGCTTGCTGCATTTTTCAGACCGAAATTTATGCAGGGCTTAACAAGTGAAAAGCGAAAGTGTTTCGGAGCCGAAGTCAGACTATTGTTAAAAGAGGTGTTTGCCCGACGGCAAACGCAAAACCTTTCAAACAGCACAAACCGAGGGAGATGTCAAGGGTCCGGAGGACTTGCGAAGCCCTTGACATCTCCCTCGGTTTGTGCTACCTAACCGGCGCCTTTCGGCAGGGCAAGCGGCACCTCGTAATCTAAAAGAATTTACCAAACCGAAAGCTTTTAGCCGATTCGGTTAAAAAGCAGGCGGCAATAAATATAACAACTACAATAAATGCTATAAATCAAAACTGCCGTAAAACGGTTTTTCTTGTCTGTTTTACGGCGGTTTCCTTTAAATCCTTAAATAATGTGCATCATTTATGTTTTTCGGAATAAACACATTAACGCATTTACGGATTTTCATAATAGGCTTATAATAAAAGCTATAAAAGCGGCAGTAGCACCTAATGAAAGTATTATAGGCATACCGCAGCCAAGACAGCCGCAGCCGTTGCCGTATCTTCTTCCCATACCGTAACCGCCCATACCCATAGGACGCGGCGGCGGAGGCGGCATCATTGAGCCTCTGCCCATTCCGCCGGGGCCTCCCATAGGGCCTCTGCCCATTCCGCCGGGTCCTCTTCCCGGTCCTCCGCCGGGTCCTCCACCCATTGGCATAAAAATCACTCCTTGTTTTTGTTCATTTATAATTATATTACCTATATGCTTTTTTTAATCAATAATTATACTCAAACTCGGTTTTTCTCATCTTTTTAAGCTGTCTTATGGTGGCGTCCACAAACTCAACCTCGGCTTCGCTTAAGGTGTCTACAAGATTTTTAACCGTAAGTTTTTTCATATCAAGAGGCGATATCTTGTCCTTTTCGGCAAGACCGTTTACATCTCTGCTTAAAAGTTCATCTACGGTTATCGAAAAAAACTCCGCAATTTTGCAAAGATTCTTAACGGTAGTTCCTCTTTGACCTCTTTCTATAAGGCCGAGAAAACCCGGCGCTATACCGATTATTTCGGCAAGCTCTTCAATCGTCATATTCCTGAGTTGTCTTTCGTATCGGATATTTGAACCGATAATTTTGTTATATTCCATATTAATGCCTCCGCTTTTACATTATTTTAAGATAATTTTTGTAACCTAAATTTTCAAGCCTTTCGGCCTTTGCTTCTACAGTTTTTCCTAAGCCTGTTTGATAATCCTCCAACTTCTTTGTCAGAGCCGGGTCGGAAAGGGCAAGAATCCTTGCCGCCAGTATTCCGGCGTTTTTGGCGGCATTAACAGCCACCGTGGCAACGGGAATACCGCTTGGCATCTGTACTATTGAATAAAGAGAATCGACACCTCCCAGAGCAGCTGTCTTAATAGGGACACCTATAACGGGAAGGGGAGTAAGAGCTGCTGTAACACCGGCCACATGAGCCGCTCCTCCGGCTCCGGCGATGATAACCTTTATACCCCTTGATTTGGCAGATTTGGCATATTCAAACATTCGCTCGGGCGTTCTGTGAGCAGAAACAAGAGTAATCTCGTAATCGATACCAAATTCGTCCAATATTTCGGCGCTGTCTGACATAACCGGCAAATCGGAGTCACTGCCCATAAGAATTGATACTTTAGGCATGATATAACCTCCTTCGGCGGCTTTATATCCGCGTGCATATTATGAAAATTGCTGCTTGTTAATAATCAATTATATTATAACAGAAAAAAACTACATTTCAAGTACTAAATTGCACTTTTGTGACGGTTTTTTTAAGAAATAGTTCTGATTGTGAAAGGTTTTACAGTGGTTTTCGGTTTTCACTTGTTATGGGTGCGAAGATGTCGTGCTTCTGAGCAGGATCGGGGCGGTTTTTCTCTTTGGCGTTTTCATAGAAGAGAAGCTGTGAGTGTATAGGCTCCTTGCCTCGTTTATCCACTCTCTTATATGTGCCTCCGCTTTCCATTACTCTCGTTTTTATGGTGTCGGAAAGGGTTATCTTCAAAATTTCCGTTACTTCCTTTTTAAGCCTCTCGTCCTCCACTGCAAAGGCCACCTCTACCCTCCGGTTTAAATTTCTCGACATCCAGTCCGCACTGGACAGATATATTTTCGGTGAGCCGCCGTTTTCAAAATAATATATACGGGAGTGCTCCAAAAACCGACCTACAATACTTGTAACCTGTATATTTTCGCTTACCCCGGTCACTCCCGGTCTTAAACAGCAAATTCCTCTGACGACAAGGTGAATTTCCACCCCGGCCATAGCCGCCTCGTAAAGAGCCTTTACAATTCCGTCGTCTACAAGGGAGTTCATTTTGGCGAGAATTTTGGCCTCCTTTCCCTCTCTTGCGTTTTGAGCTTCGGTTTCTATGTTCTTTATAAACATTTCCCTTAAATTTGTGGGGGCGGCGGCTATCTCCTGATAGCGTGTGGACTTTGAATAGCCCGTTAAAACATTAAACAGCTTCGATACATCGGCACCGTAGCTTTCCTTTGCGGTAAACATACCTAAGTCGGTATACTGCTTCGCCGTTTTGTCGTTGTAGTTGCCCGTTCCCAAATGGACGTAGCGGCGGATTCCCTCAGACTCCTTTCTTACAACCATACACAGCTTACAGTGTGTCTTAAGCCCCACAAGGCCGTAAACAACATGACAGCCTGCTTTTTCAAGCTTTCTTGCCCAGTTTATATTGTTTTCCTCGTCAAATCTGGCCTTAAGCTCCACTAGAACAGTTACCTGTTTTCCGTTTTCCGCTGCCTGTATAAGGGCACTTATTATGGGGGAATTTCCCGAAACTCTGTAAAGTGTCTGCTTTATTGCAAGAACAAGGGGGTCTTTGGCAGCGGTTTTTACAAAATTGACAACGCAGTCGAAAGACTCATAGGGGTGGTGAACCAAAATATCCTTTTCCTTTATAACCTCGAACATATCCTTGTCCCGAAAAGCCTTTACCGCCACAGGGGGCATAGGCTCGTCGCAAAGCCCGGAACAGCCCGAAATTCCCGCAATAAGAAAACCTGCGGTTAAGTCGATTATGCCGTTTATGCGGTAAATATAGCTTGAATTAAGCTCCAAACGCTCTAAAAGAAAACGAAAGGCGCTGTCGGCTATATTCTTTTCAATCTCAAGCCTTACGGGTTCTCCCCACTTCCTCTTTTTTATGGACTGCTCTATTTCCATAAGCAGGTCGTGGCGTTCGTCCTCGTCTATTTCAAGGTCTGAATTTCTCGTTATTCTGAAAGCACAGGCGGATAGAACTTTATTCCCCTCAAACAGACGGGAAATAAAGTGCTTTATAATGTCCTCCAAAAATATGAAAATTCTGTTTTCTCCCTCCATTGGAAGCTCTATAATTCTGGGAACAACCGAAGGCACCTCCACTACCGCAAATTTATCCTCTTTCTCATCCTCACTCTCAAGTTCCACTATAAGATTTAAGCTTTTGTTGAAAACAAGGGGAAAAGGACGGCTTGAGTCTATTGCCATAGGGGTTAAAATGGGGAAAAGGGTTGTGTTGAAATATGCCTTGGCAAAGTCCTTTTGGGAGGAATTAAGCTCCTTATATTTCTTAAAGAATATCTTATCTTCTTTTAAAGCGGGAATAAGGCTTCTGTTTAAACAGTTATACTGCTTCGCTGCCATTTCGTGGGTTCTTTCGGCTATTTTTTCAAGCTGCATATCGGGGGTCAGACCTGAAATGTCCGGGCTTGTTTTTCCTGCGTAAACCTGTTCCATAAGCCCCGCCACTCTTACCATAAAAAATTCGTCCATATTCGAAGCCGTTATGGCGAGAAACTTAAACCTTTCCAAAATGGGGTTTGTTTTGTCAAAGGCTTCCTCCAAAACTCTTTCGTTAAATTCAAGCCAGCTCAGTTCTCTGTTTATATATAAATCCGTATTGTTTAAATCCGCCATGTTAAATCACGCTCCTTTTCCTGAGAACCGCCTTAATACCGTATACGTCCGCAAACAGCTTGCTTTTTTTGCTGAAAATAAGTTTTTCAAGGTCGATGTCTTTATAGGTGTCAAGGGTTATTATAAGCTCGTTTGCCTTAAGCTTTACGTTTATATTTTCATATTTCCCGTAGCCTATGTTTACGGCAGTGGCAAGCCTCAAAATTGCACAGAGCTTTGAACAGACGGCTCTTCCGTTTTGAGAAAGCCGGCCATAGTCCTCCCTGTCCATATTGGGAGAAAGAGAGCTGTGGAAAAGAGCCACACAGGCTATAATTTCTCTTTCTTCTGAGTTTATGCCCGTTATATCAAGACCCCTTATAATATTGTAGGAATGTATGTAATGGGTCTTGTGGTTTATAAATTTTCCCGTATTGTGTAAAATCGCCGTAAGGCTTAAGAGGAAACGCTCTCTCTTTCCGAGGCCGTGAACCTTTTTAAGCCTGTCGTAAATCAAAAGGGCACAGCTCTCCACCTCTTCCGTGTGTTCCCTGTCTATTTGGTATTTTTTGGCAATTTTCCAAGCCGCTACAACGGCGTTTTCCTCAAGCCTTTCCTCAAGCCCCCTGTAAACCGAGGGGTTAAGCCGCTTCACAAGCAGAGCCTCCCCTGCGGTTATGGGCATAGCGATTATTTTGTCAGCCTTTATATGTTTTAAAATACGGTTGTAAATTACAAGGGCGGGCATAATAATCTCCTGCTTTTCGATGTCAATTTTATATTTTTCGCTGAGGTCTTTAACACTTAATTCCTTTGTCTGTTTGTAAAAGGCCGTAAAGCCCGATTTGTTTATTTCTATAACCTTGTCAACAACTCTGCCGCCGCAGAGTCTCGATATAAGTTCCACGTCATAGCCCGTTAATATAATCTCCCCTACGGTTTCGGGCAGGGCGGATATAATTCCGTCTATAAAGGGCTTTAAATATTCCTTTATAACCCCCGTAAATTTCTCCGCAGATATAACCTCGAACATTTCACTTAACCTAAGACCCCCTGTTTTCATAGTGGTTGTATAGGTAAGGCAGGCGTTTTCCAAAAGAGATATAAATATGTTTCCGGAGCCTAAATGAATAACCACCGCAGAGCCTGAATGCTTTTTAGGCAGCATATTGAACATAAGCATATCTATATAGTTTTTCTCCGTGCTGTCATCGGCCACGTTTACATCAAGGCCTGTTTTAACCTTAATCTGGTCAAGTATATATTCCCTGTTCGAGGCTTCTCTGACGGCTGTGGTGGCTATTGTGGAAATCTGCTCCACGCCGTATTCCTTTGTTACCTGTAAAAAGCCGTTTATAATTTCCGCAGCCTTGCATATGCTCTCAAAGCTGATTTTGCCGTAGTGAAAGGTGTCCTTTCCGAGACTTAAGGGGTAGGAAAGACTTTCCACAAGCCTGTAGCCCTCTCCCCTTTTCTCACCTATTTTAAGCCTCAGCTCATTGGAAGCAATCTCAATAACCGCAGTTATTTTTTTGTTCATAAATAAGCACTCTCCTTTCCGCCATTATCTCGTATCTGTATCTTTTCTTAAAGCGGAAATTCGTAAAATTCTTGTAAATTTCCCTGAAAATTAGTCGCCGAAGCTTATTCCTATGTTTCTTGCGGAGGCTATAACCTGATTGTCAAGAGGCACGCACTTAAGTCTGCCGGCAACTACGGAAAGGGGAACGGGAACAACCTCGCCGTTTTTCATACCTACCATATAGCCGTATTTTTCGTTTTTTATAAGCTCCGCCGCCTTTGTTCCGAACATAGTTGAGAGAACCCTGTCATAGGCGGAAGGCTCGCCCCCTCTTTGAATATGCCCCGGAATGGCAACTCTTACATCGTGTTCCGTTATTTTGGCGATGTCATCGGCGATTCTGTAGGCTATAGAGGGGTAGGTCATAGCCGCTCTTGCCGCCTTAAATTCTTTCTTCGACATTTTGCTTTCCTCAAGGGAAATTGCCCCCTCCGCAACGGCAACGATTGAGAAAAGCTTTCCCTCTTTTGTTCTGTTGTCTATAACCTCTGTTATTTTGTCTATGCTGTAGGGTATTTCGGGTATGAGAATAATGTCCGCACCCCCTGCAAGGCCTGCGTAGAGATTGAGCCAACCTGCCTTGTGACCCATAATTTCAACTACAAATATTCTTCCGTGGGAGGTAGCCGTTGTGTGGAGCCTGTCTATAACCTCTGTGGCAACGTCAAGAGCGGAGTAAAAGCCGAAGGTAATGTCCGTTCCCCAGAGGTCGTTGTCTATTGTTTTGGGCAGCGTAACTACGTTTAAGCCCTCCTCGCTTAAAAGGTTGGCGGTTTTGTGGGTGCCGTTGCCCCCTAAAATAACAAGGCAGTCAAGTCCTATTTCGTCATAAGTTTTCTTCATTGCCCTGACCTTGTCAATGCCGTCATCGCCTATAACTTTCATTTCCTTAAAGGGCTGTCTGGAGGTTCCCAAAATCGTTCCGCCCATAGTCAAAATACCGGAAAAGGCGGATTTTTTCATAATATCGTATTCTCCGTTAATAAGCCCCCTGTAGCCGTCCCTTATGCCGTAGATTTTAACCTCCTTGCCGAAAGTGTCGTAAAGAGCCTTTCCCAAACCCCTTATAGCGGGATTCAGACCCTGACAGTCGCCGCCGCTTGTTAAAATTCCAACCTTTATCATTTGAAATGCCTCCTTTATTTAAAACTCAATTTGTATTTTTCTATGTTTATTATTTTACCACATATTTTAAAAACTGTATACATTTTTATTTTAAAATTTATTTTGTTTTTTTCGTTATTCGGAAAAGCTTTGGCTTAAGGCCGTATTTAAAACGGCGGATTTTAAAATTTCGGCGGCGGTTCTGGGGGCGACTCTTCCGGGCAGGCCGGGGCAGTAAAGAGCCCTTATGTTTAAATCTCTTGCGAAGTTAAAGTCCGTTCCGCCGGGGGCTTGGGCAAGGTCTATTATAAGACATTTTTTATTTGCCTTTTTTAAGACCTCCCTGTTTAAAACTTCACAGGGTATGGTGTTGAAAATAAAGTCAAAGCCCTCTATCCTGCTTTTAAGCTCATAGAGATTAAAGCCCCTTATGCCGAAGGCTTTCATATAGGCGGCGGCGGTTTCGTTTCTGTATGTAGAATAGACCCTTGCCCCCAAACCCTTAAGCATATTCGCCAAAACCTTTCCGCAGCGGCCGTAGCCCAAAACAAGGGCCTTGCTGTCAAAAAGAGTTATGTCGCTTTCCTGTATGGCGGTTGAAATTGCCCCCTCGGCGGTAGGTATGGCGTTGTAAACGGAAACCTCTTCACAGGCGAAAAAGTCATAGGCCTTTATATTGAATTTTAAGGCCAGAGCCTTTATTTCGGGAGTTATAACGCTGCCTATAAAAACCTTTACGTTTTTTCTGTACATCTCCTCAAAAAGCTCCGTAAGAGTAACCGCCGGAAAATCCGTAAGACACACGCTCTCGTTGTCCTTTGTTACGGGTATGGGGCCTATAAGAACGTCTATATCCTCCAAAAGCTCCGAAAAAAGCCCTGAGGGAGAACCCAAAAAGCCGTTGCCCCAAGCCTTAACGCTGTAGCCGTCCAACAAAAGCCCGTCATAGAGAAGCTTATACCTATAATCTCCGCCTAAAATACCGAATTTAAATCTGCTCATATACTTCACCTGAAAACCGTTTATTATATTCTATTTTTATATAGACCTTTCAATTCAAAATATTATAATCGGGAAAATTTTAACTGTGTTTTAAATTGACTGAAAGCATAGGTTTGTGGTATAGTAGTATTATAGGTTTTTGTGTTTAGTTTAGAAAGACATACAAAGAAGGAAAAACATTGAAGTTTAAAAAAATTTTTATCGGCGGCAATTATATTGAGCCTCATTCCCAATACTGTTCTTGCCGAAGAGAATACGGCAGACGAAATTACGGTAAACAAAGCGGAGATAACCGAAAGCGGAGGTCTTATACATATTGACTACGGAAATGACGACACTCTTCTTTTGGAAACGGCAAACGACGGAATCGCAATGATTTCCGATGATTATGACGAATATAACAAGGATATTGACGATTTGTCCTATGTTACCTCTGTAAAGAATCAGGGCAGCTACGGAACCTGCTGGGCTTTTTCGGCCGCATCATGTCTTGAAACTCTTCTTATGAAGAAAAGCGGAGTTGAAACATTAGATGATGAAACGAATTATAACTTTTCCGAGCTGCATACAGCCCTTGCTTTGAGCAGCAAATTTTTAAAGGACGATATATACGGCTATACAGGCTTAAGCAGCAGCCTCTCCTCCGGGGGAAACGGTATTATGTACGCTATGTACTCTACAAGAGCGGAGGACGACAATACTTTCATAGGCCCCGTTTCCGAAACGGCTCTGCCCTATAGCACAACTATTTCCTCCGTAACCTCCGATGATATGGATATTGACGTAACAGATGGCTATTACCCTGCTTCCTTTTCGGTTTTAAACTTTGAAAGTACAGAATTAAGCGATACCGAAAAAACAGCAAGAAACGAAATTATAAAGGATTTGGTTGACGAATACGGCTCTGTTTCCGTTTCCGTATACTGCGGAAGCTCAAGCTCAACGGGCAGTCAGGGCTTTATAAAAAACAGCAGCGGCGACTATGTTTTTTATCAAGATGACTATACTCTCACTTCGACCCATGCCGTAACAATAGTAGGCTATAACGACAGCTATGCCGCTTCAAAGTTTTCAGACTTTGATGAAACCCCCTCTTTAACAGGTGCTTTTATAGTCAAAAACTCATGGGGAGAAAGCTGGGGAAACAGCGGATATTTTTATATGTCCTACGGTACGCATATCGGCACAATATACGCTTTCGGGGATTTAACCGAAAGAGATACATATGATTATGAATATGACTATACGCCTTATCTCCCGACTGCCTCAACCGCAATTACATATTCCGTATCGGGCTCAACAAGAACCTACCACGCAACACTTGCCAATATATTCAGCAAAACCGTAAGCGGCGGCAATGAAGCCGAGATGCTCAATAAGGTGTCCGTATATGCTCCTTCCGCAGGTATTACAGTTAAATTTTACGTTGATATGGACTACAGCGACGGAATAAACAATGCCGTTGCTCTTAAGCTTAAAAATTTGAGCTTAACCTCTCTTTCCGATGACGGCTACAGTGTGACTGTACCCTATGCCGGAAATTATGTTTTCGATTTGGAGACACCTGTGGCAATAGACGGAGATTCCTTTGCGGTAATAGCGGAGCATTCCGGCTCAAGCAGTTCACTTGCGTCACTTGAACTTGACGTATCGTCATATATAACACCCGAAATAACCGCAGGAGAAACCCTTTATTTATCCGGCGGAAATGTTTCCGGCGGAACATATGCAAATGTTTATCTTGTAGATTCCGAATCCGGCGATGTTTACGGCTACGCAAATGCTATGATAAGGCTTACACAAGCTCTATAGACGCAGCGGGGCTTTTGAAGCACATATCGGGAATAAGCGTAAACGACGACAAATATTCAACAGCCGATATTAACGGCGACGGCAATGTCGATTTGCTTGATGTTGTAGCTATTTTAAAGGCTTCTTAAGTTAAGAAACCGATGATTTAAAAGCCGTTCGGTTTTAAAACTCCGAACGGCTTTTAATATTTTATTCCCTGTCATAAAATATTATTCTTGCACTAAGCGGCTCTTTAATGTATAATAAAGCATACGGGAAAATGCAGAACGGAGAGAGGCATATGATAGAGGTTAAAAATTTAAGCAAAAAATATAAAAACAAGGTTTTAAACGGCCTTTATCTCAAAGCCGACAAGGGAGAGTGTATAGGCATTTTGGGTGCAAACGGCTGCGGCAAGACAACCCTCCTTGAGATTCTTTCGGGAAGCAGGAAGCCCGACGGGGGAGAGATAACCGTTTTCGGCAAAAATCCTCTTAAAAACAAGGCTGTTTTTTCGGCCTGTATAGGCTATGTGCCTCAGGAAAACCCTCTTATTTACGATTTAAGCGTCAAGGACAACATAAGACTGTGGTTTGACGGAAACAGGGCTGAGTTTAAGGCTCTTTTTGAAAAGGGGATCGTCAGCCGTTTAGGCCTTGACGAAATCAAAAACAAGAGAGTCGATAAAATTTCCGGAGGAATGAAGCGGAGGCTGTCTATAGCTTTGGCTCTTCTTAAAAGCCCTCCCGTTTTGCTGCTTGACGAGCCTACAACGGCTCTTGACCTAAAGCTTAAGGCGGATATAAGAAATATTCTTAAAATCTACCTGGAAAGCGGCGGAACCGTCATTATGACCACCCACGATGAGGGGGATTTAGCTGTATGCACTAGGCTCCTGCTTTTAAAAGAGAGCAGGCTCACGGAAATAGACAAGGGAATAAGCGGAAAAGAGCTTATAGCTCTATTGTAGAACCGGAGGAAAATTATGGACGGCAAGCTTAAAGGGGATTTGCCGGAGAAAGCAAAACCCGACACAGAGACAAGAAATACGGAAGATCCGGAAAACGAGGAAGAGTATAGGGAAAGCAAGCTCAAAATAATATTATACTCGGTCGTTTTTGCGGCGATTATAATACTTGTTGTTTACGCTGTTTATCTTTTCCTGATGTGGGATCTTAGGGCGGAGATAATGAACCTTAAGTAAAAAATATTATTGAATTATAATTATAAGGAGGAAAAAACTATGGACAACAATTTGGAGTTTAATTTCAACACGGAAACGGCGCCCGAGCCTAATAACAGAACGCCACAAATAATATGTATTGGGATTATTATTGTGCTGTCGGCGGCAATTCTTGTATTCGGGGCGAAGCTGTTTTTAAAGTCAAGCCCTGAGGATACTGTTATTACTGCCTTTAAAAACGCCGCGGAGGATATATGGGGAGACGAGAAAACCTCCTTTTTCGATATGATTGCATCTCAGCCCTCTGAAACTGATTTTTCCTTAACCTACAAAAGCTCCGACTATGCAGGGGACTATAACTCTGTGCTTGAGGGGTCGGGTCTTACGGCAAGTCTGCTTTACGACCCTGAAACACAGGAAGCAGGAGGCTCCCTTGATGCTTCCGCTGCCGGTATGCCCGTAAGCATAGGCGAATTTTATTGCGGCGGCAGCGAGGCCTACGGCAGAATACCCATTTTGGAAAAAACGTGGGTTAAAATAGGCCTTGAAAACATATTCTCAAAATACAATGCTTCCGCTCTTGCGGACTATATGGGAGAGTTTGATTATACGGAGGATTTCAGTATAGATTTATTCGACATTCCCTCTCTGCCCGACAACTCAAGGCTTTTATATTCATATATAAATTCCGACAGAGCGGTTTTTGCTTCTCTTAAAAGCAATATGACCGTAACCGAGGCGGCTGATTCCTATATCCTTGAAAGCGGAAAGAAAGCAGACGGCTACAGCGTTATTTTACAGGGTAGGGATATTACGGAAGTAATTTCGGATTTTAACGAATATATAAAGGAAGAAAGCGATTACACAGAGCTTATAAATAAATTGATGCCCCTTTTAAACATAGCAGGAAACAGCTTAACCGCCGAAGAAATTCAGGCACAGATAAACGAAAGCTGTGACCGATATTTTGAGGCCATAGCGGAGGCTGTTGAGGACAGGGAGTATGAATGTACAGTTTATGTTTGCAATAAAAAGCTTGTAAGAGCGGAGCTGAATCTCGAAAAGGAAAGCTTTTCCGTAAATATAACCGCTTCCCTCCCCTCAGGTGAAGAAGAGGCTGACATAACCGAATTTGAACTTACGGCAACTGACGGCGGCTCCGGGGACGTGGCAAAAATAACTGCCGAAATGGCTGACTACGGCAATGAGGTTAATATTGCTCTGTATGCAAGTGCGGAACCCTATGAAATTACCTTTAGCTCAGACTATTTAAGGGATACGACGGAATATACCGCAAGCTTTGATTTGAAAAACAGCTACTACGCTAACCAAAGCTTTAATATTACCTCTGAGGGAACATATGAAAAGACGGATAACAGCTTTAGCTTTTCCGCCGACGATATAAGTATAACGGACGTAAACGGAAACAACCTGCTGTCTTTCGGTCTTGAATTAAACATAGCAGCTCTTTCACAGACTATAGGCAAGCCCGACGGTGATATTGTGGATTTGTTTACGGATAACGAAGAAGAGCTTAATGCTCTTATAAAAGAGATTCAAGATGGCTATTCAAGTCTCTATTCAATGCTTATGCTGATGGGTATAGGCTGATAAGCGAAAAAATTAACTTTATAACTTTATTAACAGTAAAACGGATATGGGGTCTTTCGGCCCCATATCGGCGGTTTTGAAGGTGGGTAAGAGATGTTTTTAAGACTGCTTCGGGCTGAGTTTAAAATAATATTTAAAAATATTCCCCTGTTTTCGGCAGGCTTAATTGTTTTGGGGCTTATATGCGGCGGCTTCGCCCTTTTTGCCTCGGAATATATTTACTCCGAAGAAATCGGAAAAATAAAAATAGCTCTGTATTACCCCGATGAGGAAACAAGCGCCCTTATGATTGCCGCTATAGAAAAGATGGAAAGTGCAAGAGAAAGTCTTGAAATTATAAGGGTTTACGATGAGGCTGAGGTTCTGCCTATGGTAGAAAGGGGAGAGGTTTACGGAGGCATTGTTATCCCCTCGGGCTTTGTAACCGATATAATAAAGGGCAAAAACACCCCGGCTACAATATACCTTCCCAAAAGCGGTACGGTGGACTCCCTTCTTGCCGGCTCTTATCTTTCCGCCGGTATAGGCGATCTTGCGGCGGCTCAGGCCGGAATATACGCCTTTATGGAATATTTAAACGTTGAGGGAACAAGCCGCGAGGTCCTCGACTTAAACGTTGTCTACCTAAACGCAGCATTTTCGAGAGAGGATATTTTCATGGATTTTACGGTTTCCGCCACGGGAAGCCTTACGCTCATTCAGCACTATGCCCTTTACGGCCTTGTTATGTTCCTGCTTCTTTTGGGCATAACTCTGTCAAAAACAAACCTTTCCCCCTCGGCGGCTGTGTCGGAAAGGCTTAAGGTCAAAGGGATAGGAGCCTTTAAGCTTTATTTTGCAAACCTTATAACCGCATTTTTGTTTTATACGGCGGCGGTTTGGGCGGCAGTCGGACTTCTCTATATGCTTCCCGAAAGCTTGGGGCTTACGCCTGTTTTAAGCCTAAATCCAATTTTGGGAATTTTTTCAACTGCGGCCTTTTGCGCCGTGTTTGTAAGCGGTATATTTTACATCGCCGATTTTGCCGGAGTTCTTGTAATACTGTTTTTTACTCTTGTCTGCGGACTTTTGTCAGGGGCAATACTGCCCTTAAGCTTTCTGCCCGACGGAGTAAACGCTCTTTCGGCCTTTATGCCCGTTAAAATTATGGGAACAGCTCTTTCGGCACTTTACGACGGGTCGGTTTCGGAAAACGGGCTTATTCTGCCGGGGGCGGCCTTTATTGTTGTTTTACTTGTAATATATATTAAGGATATGGTAAAATGAAGCTGTTTTATTTTACGGTGCTTATGTTTAAAAGGTATTTAAAAAACATAGCCTTTATGTCGGTTATAATTATAATTCCCCTTTGCTGTCTTTTTTTGCGTTTTGTCGGTATGGGCGGTGATATTAAGATAAAGGTGGGGCTTTATTCCGAGAGCAGGGCGGATATTGATATGCTTTATGAATATGAGGGAGCCGTTCGGTTTATTTGTTATGAGGATTTGGAGGAAATGAAAGATGATGTCTGCGGACGGAGCATAGAGTGCGGACATTATTTCACTGAGGATTTACCTGAGGTTTACGACGGAGATAATATGAAAAGAGCAATAATATGCTATAAATCTCCTGCCACATCCTTCAACAAGGTAGTAAACGAAATAATTTTCTCCGAATTTTTCTACGGCTATGCCTATGATATTTTGGAGACTTTTACCTACCCCAAAACCAATAAGGCAGACAGAGAAGAGCTTTATGGACTTTACAACGGCTTTTTAAACACAGATGCCGTAATTTCACTTGACTATGAATATATAGAAAGCTCCGCCGTGGAAACGGAAACTCTAAACACTTTCGGCTTTTTAAGAGGCATTTTGGGCATATACATTATGCTTGGGGGACTTTTGGGAGGCTTCTGTATTATAAAGGATTTTAAGGCCGGCTTCGGAAAGACATTTTCCCCTTTTCTTAAAACGGTTGTTTCCTACGCTTATTTCATAACGCCTGCTCTGCTCTGCGGCCTGTCGGCTTTTTTGGGGCTTTGTCTTGGCGGAAACGGCGGTTTGGCGGAGGCTCTCAATACCTTTTTATATTCCCTTACGGCGGCCTGCTTCGGGGCTTTGGTTTACTGTTTTTTTGACAATGAAAAAAGCCTGACTTCAGTCCTTACGGCTGTGGTTTTGGCCTCTTTGATATTCTGCCCCATATTTACCGACACGGGCAGTATTATTAAAATTGCGGCGGTTTTGGAGAAGCTTCTTTTGCCCACATATTATATAAATAACAGCCTTGCCGCTCCCCTTGCCGTGTGCTTCGGGATGTCGTTTGTGTGTATGCTTGTAAAAAACAGAGATTAAAAAGCAGGGAATTTTATGTTATTATAATTAATTTTTGGGAAAATTTCAGGAAATTCTTTGCGGCAACTTGACACTCGGCTTAAAATATGTTATTATAAAGCCGCAAGAGAGAACAGCCGAAACGGCTTCCCCTCACCTAACTTAATTATTTAGATAACCGTTAAGATTGGGACTTCGAACGGTTATCTTTTTTTGTGATTATGTATTTTACAATCCGTATATATAAAGGAAAGGTGAGGAGAAAAACGTTCTTCGTTCTCTCTCGGGCAATATAATAAATAAGACGAATACGCCTTACAGAAAAAGCACAGCATATTCGTCAAAATGTTTCAATATAAATATAAATTTTTATTTTTTCAATTTTCAGTAAATTTCAGGAATATAATTTAAACGTAAATTCCCAAAGTAAATTCCGCTAATATAAAAAGTGGAATTAAGTATCAGAA